>DASQJS010000160.1:0-5576 GCA_035630995.1 Steroidobacteraceae bacterium
CACCTGCAAGATCTTGATGTCCTCGGCGTCGATCTCGAAGTTCGCGGCCAGCAAGCGGCGCAGTTCCTTCGAGTCCCGGCGTTCACCCAGCGGGTGTGTCAGCTCGATTACGCCGCTCCACTCGCTCGAGTGCGCCGGCTCAGCGCTCGTGACAAAGTGCGTGTAATAACGGGCTGCCATGGGGATAAAGCGTAAATTGACCACCCCAAAACAGCTGTGAGCCGCTGCACAGAACCCCCCGGCAGACTGCCGCCGCGATTGAGACCCCCATCACAACTGATTTAAAAGTCGTGAGTCGCTACCGCCCTACAGAGAAACCCGGATCGCAATTCGTCACCCCCGCGGGTGCAGCACGCCTCAAACAAGAGCTGGACGAGCTGTGGCGGGTCGAGCGCCCGCGGGTCACTCAGGCGGTCTCCGAAGCCGCCGCACAGGGCGATCGCTCCGAGAACGCCGAATACACCTACGGCAAACGCCGCCTGCGTGAAATCGACCGGCGCGTGCGATTCCTGCGCAAGCGGCTGGACGGCATGACCGTGGTCGACAAGCCGCCCTCGGATCCAAAGCGGGTATTTTTCGGCGCCTGGGTGGTACTCGAAGATGACGATGGCAAACAAACAAAGTACCGCATCGTCGGGCCCGATGAATTCGACATGGCTGATGGCTACATCAGCATGGACGCGCCGCTGGCGCGCGCGCTCATGCGCAAGGGACTGGATGACGAGGTGAAAGTGGCCCTGCCGGGCGGCGAGCGCACGTACGTGATCGTCGAAATTTCCTACAAATAAGTACAACCGAGGCTTGCCGTGGGGCCGCAATGGATGTAATTTCTGTAACGACAGAAATTACAGGCGGCACGATATGCACCTCACCGACACCATGCAGCGTTACATCGTCCACTGGGGCGAAATGGGCAGCCGCTGGGGCATGAACCGCTCCGTGGCGCAGATCCACGCCCTGCTCTATCTCTCTGAAAAACCCCTCAACGCCGATGAGATCGGCGAGACGCTGGGCATCGCCCGCTCCAACGTCAGCACCGGCCTGAAGGAACTCGCAAGCTGGGAACTGGTGCAGGTCACGCACGTGCTCGGCGACCGGCGCGACTTCTTCGCGGCCCAGCACGACACCTGGGAAGTCATCCGCGTGATTCTCGAAGGACGTAAACGCCGCGAGATCGATCCGACGCTCGCCGCGCTGCGCGAATGTGCGGCGCAGCTCAAGACCGACAAGGAGACGCCGGAAGCCGTACGCGACAGGATCGTCACGCAGCTGGAGTTTCTCGAGACGGTGACGCGCTGGTACGACTCCGTGAAACGCCTGCCACGCAAGACGCTGCTCAAGATGATGCGCATGGGCGAGCGCATCGCGAAGGTCATCGGCGACTGACGGCACCCATATGACGCAGGCCACCACATTCACGCCGCCCCAGACTCACCCTCTGACGAACGATGGAGTCGGTGACACGGCCCGCCATGGCGTGCGTGAAGTGCTTGGGACCGAGGCCTGGAATCGCCTGCCCGAAGCGGTCCGCGAGCGCTTCGCCGATACCGCCGTCGCGGCCAGCTATGCGGGCGCGTTCGAAATCGTCCGCGCGAGCCTGCTCGGGCGGGTGTTTGCGTGGCTGGGCACGCTGTTCGGCACACCGGTGGCGCCGCGCGCTGCGCTCAATGTCGAGGCGCACGTGCGGGTACGGCCGGACGCGAACGGCGTTGCCTGGGATCGCGAATATCGCTGGGCCGACGGCGCACGCGATCTCGTTCGATCCACGAAGGTGGTCGATGAACACGGAAAACTCATCGAGAAACTGCCGGCGCGCCTGTGCATGCCACTAGATACATTCGAAGAAGGCGGCGTCCTTCACTTCGTCAGCCGCGGCTACTATTTTGACCTCGGGATCCGGCTGTGGCTGCCGGCTTTGCTCTCCCCCGGCGTCACCCACGTAGAACACATCGATCTCGGCCACGGCTGGTTCCGCTTCACGATGACCGTGATGCATCCGCTGTTCGGCGAAGTGTTTTTTCAGACCGGGCGCTTCAGCGCCAGCGAGGAGTTGCCATGACACTGGTCTTTTCCCTGCTCACCGTCCAGACGTTGTTAGGTGCGCTGGACACGCTCTGGAACCACGAATTCGCAGAGCGCCTGCCGGCGCGCCGTGCCGCGCGCCACGAGCTGGCCCTGCATGCCACGCGCCAGTTCATCTATGGCTTTCTCTTCGTGGCTCTGGCCTGGCGCGAGTGGCACGGCGCGTGGGCGGCGCTCATCGCCGCGTGCCTGCTGCTGGAAGTGGGCGTCACCATCGCGGACTTCGTGGTCGAAGATCGCACCCGGCGGCTGCCTGCTTTCGAGCGCGTGCTGCACACCGTGCTGACGTTGTTGTTTGGCGTGCTGCTCATGGCGATCGCGCCCGTGCTGCTCGACTGGTGGAGGCTGCCCACCGGCGTGTTCGCCACCGACTACGGTGGATTCTCCGTGCTGCTCGCCCTGTTCGCGGTCGGGATGACCGCCTGGGGCGTGCGCGATGCCATCGCGGCGCTCTCACACTTCCGGCCGGCCGAATGGCTGCGCGACCCGATCGAGAGCGCACCACAGGCTTCCGGCCGCGGAATCCTCGTCACCGGCGCGACCGGCTTCATCGGTGGCCACGTGGTGCGCACGTTGCGCAAGCGCGGCGACGTTGTCTGGGTATGGACTCGCGACGCCGATCGCGCCCTGGCGCGTTTCGGGCCAAACGTGCATGTGGTCACGAAGCTGGGTGACATTCCGCCGGCCGCGCGCATCGACGCGATCGTGAATCTGGCGGGCGCTCCGGTCATCGGCATGCCATGGACCCAGGCGCGCCGTCAGCTGCTCATCGACAGCCGTGTCAAAACCACTCAGGCGGTGCTGGACTGGACCGCCACGCGCCGCGAGCCGCCCCGGGTTCTGGTGAGCGCCAGCGCAATCGGGTTCTATGGACCGGCCGACGATGCCTGGCTCACCGAAGACTCTCCGCCCACGGCCGTTTTCCAGTCACGCCTGTGCGTCGAACGCGAAGCGGCCGCGAACGCGGCGGAAGCGCAGGGCATCCGCGCCGTGAACCTTCGCATCGGGCTCGTGCTCGGGAAAGACGGTGGAATCCTTCCGCAACTCGCGCGACCCGCGAAGTTCGGCATGGCCGCGAGAATCGGTGACGGCCGGCAGTGGATGTCCTGGATTCACATCGTCGACCTGCTGCGCATAGTCGAGCTCGCCATTGACGCGCCGAATCTGCGTGGCGCGATCAACGCGGTGGCGCCCGCACCCGAGCGCCAGGGAGACTTTCAGCGCGCGCTGGCGCGCAGCCTGCGCCGACCGTACTTCATGCGCATCCCCGCCGGGGCACTGCGCTTCGCGCTCGGCGAGATGGCGGAGTTGCTGGTGCTGGGTCAGCGCGTGGCACCACGGCGCCTGCTGAATGCGGGCTTCGAGTTCCGCCACTACACGCTGGCGAGCGCGCTGCGCGATCTCGTTCCCGATCGCGTGGGCGCGCCCGCGTTGCGCGCCGCGGACAGCAATTGCGAAGTCTGGTTCAACGGCGATTGCCCGGTTTGTTCGATGGAGATCGGCAGCTACCAGAAGCTCGCCCGGCGTCGCGACCTGCCGGTGCGTTTCCACGATGCGATGCGCGTGGCGCAGCCGCTGTCCGCCTATGGATTGCGCCGCGAGCATCTGGAGCGCCGCCTCTACCTGCGCGACGAGCACGGCCACATCCAGAGCGGATTTCGCGCCGTGCTCGCGCTCTGGGCGCGACTCCCCGGGTACCGCCACCTGGTCGGGGTTTTTTCCTGGCCGCCATTGCTCGCACTCTGCGAAACGATTTACGACCACGCCTTAGCACCAGGACTCGCGTATTGGGCGCGCGTCCGCCAGACAGGAGCAAGAACATGAACGAGTCTTTCGCCCTCACCTCCGTCATCGTGATTTCCATCGCGCTCAGCAGCGCCACGGTGTTCGCGATCTACCACCCGCTGCACAAACTGCTCGAGGCAGTCTGCCCACTCGGCTTTACCGCCGAATTCTGGACTCGCGCCGCGGTGACGGTGATCTACCTGCTGCCGCTGTGGGTGGTGCTGGTGTTCGGCTTGCCCGACCTGCAGCGCGTGGACTATTTCTCCGCCGGCGAGATCGCGCGCCGCGCGCTGGCCGCGGCGTCCTTCGCACTGGTCGGAATCGTCATTGCCACGGGCCTCAGGTTGTCCACCCTGAGCCCGCCGGCTGGCTACGACTCTTCTTTCAAAGACCGGGCGGTGCGCTGAACTGCTCGCGTCGCCCGAGCCTCACACGCGGACGTTCTTGAACTGCCAGGGATCGGTCTTGTCGAGGTCTTCCGGGAACAGCCGCTCGCGATCGTGCAGCGGCGTCCAGTCCGTGTAAGCGCCGGCGACCGCGCCGAGATACGGCATGCAGATTTCGAGATTGCGCACGTAGTCGATTTCGTCGGGCTCGACGAGACCGGCGTTCGGATTCTCCATTGCCCAGATCATTCCCGACAGGCACGACACCGTGACCTGCAGGCTGGTGGCATTGTTGTGAGGCGCGAGCTTGCGAGCTTCTTCGATGGACAGCCGCGAGCCGTACCAGTACGCGTTCTTCTTGTGGCCGGCGAGCAGCACGCCGAGTTCGTCGACGCCGCTGGTGATTTCATCGAGCAGGATTCGCTGGCGATCCTGCAGGTGCCAGTTGCGGCCGGCGAATTCGTGCAGCGAGACGATGGCCGAATCGCTGGGGTGATACGAGTAATGCACGGTCGGCCGATACACGGCCTCGGAGCTCTGCCGCACCGTGAGGTAGTCGGCGATCGAAATGGCTTCGCCGTGCGTGATCAGGAAGCCGAAGAAATGACCGGCCTTGGGTGTCCAGGTGCGCACGCGCGTGGCCGCGCCCGGCTGCATGAGGTAGATAGCCGCGCCACAGCCGAAGTCGAAGCGCTTGCCGTCGCGCGGGAAATTCTTTTCGTGTGTGCCCCAGCCGAGCTCGGATGGCTGCTGGCCTTCGCTGACGAAGCCGTCGACCGACCAGGTGTTGACGAATTCGTTGAACTCCTTCGGCTTCGACGAGAGCTGTGTGTCGCGCTCGGCGATGTGGATGGCCTTGATGCCGAGCGTGCGCGACAGTTGCGCCCAGTCGTCCTTTGACCTGGGCGAACCGGCGTCGACGCCCGTATCCGCGGCGATGTTGAGCAGCGCCTGCTTGACGAAGTGCGAGACCAGGCCCGGGTTGGCCCCGTGGGTGATGACCGCCGTCGGCGCGCGTGCATTGTTCGCGCGCAACCCCAGCGCCTCTTCGCGCAGCGCGTAGTTGGTGCGCTTGGCGTGGGGAATGGTGGCGTCGGTATAGCCACCCGGCCACGGCTCGATGCAGGTGTCGAGGTACATCGCGCCCTTGGACCAGCAGAACTTGATCAACGCGATCGAAGACACATCGACTGACACGTTGAGTACGAAGTCACCACGGCCGATGTACTGATCGAGCTCGCGGCGGAAGTTGTCGCGCGTCAGCGGCAGGACCACGAATTTCACGCCATAAGATTCGGCGACTTTCCGGCCGCGATCGTCACC
>DASQJS010000161.1:0-8368 GCA_035630995.1 Steroidobacteraceae bacterium
CCGCAGCGAACTTCATGTTCATGAGAGACCTCTCCAGTGTTTTAGGGCTAACGATTAGAGCGCAGGTTAACTTAACCACACCTGAACTATCTGCCGCCATCCGCCGCAATGTGACGCGCTGCACATTAGGGCGCCCTGGCAGCGCCACGGGACCCGGTTGGCCTATCCACCGGGCAGTTAGGTCCAACTAGTCCTAGTGCGCCTCGTCCCAGTTAGACCCGGTCCCGACGTCCACTTTGAGCGGAACGCGCAGGTCGGCCGCGGCCATCATGCGCTGTCGGACCGCGTCGGTTACTTCGGCGATCCTCGCGGTCTCGACTTCCAATACCAGTTCGTCATGCACCTGCATGATGATGCGCGCGCCGCGCTCACCGGACCCGCACCAGGCGTCCACCGTGATCATGGCGCGCTTGATGATGTCGGCCGCGGTGCCCTGCATGGGCGCGTTGATGGCCGCGCGTTCCGCCGCCTGCTGGAACTGCTTGTTGCGCGCGTTGATGTCCGGAAGGTAGAGGCGCCGCCCGAACACGGTCTCGACGTACCCTTGCGCCTTCGCCTGCGCGCGCGTCTCTTCCATGTAGCGCTTCACGCCCGGATATCGCGCGAAGTACAGGTCGATGTACTCCTGCGCCGCATTGCGCGGAATGCCTAACTGCTTGGCGAGGCCGAATGCGCTCATGCCGTAGATGAGACCGAAGTTGATGGCCTTGGCGGAGCGCCGCTGGTCCGAGGTGACTGTGTCGAGCGTGGCGCCGAAAACTTCGGCGGCGGTGGCCTGGTGGATATCGAGATCGCTGGCGAAAGCGCGCAGCAGACCTTCATCACCAGACAGATGCGCCATGATGCGCAGCTCGATCTGCGAATAATCCGCCGCCAGCAACACATGTCCGTCCGGCGCGATGAAGGCCTGGCGTATGCGCCGTCCTTCCGGCGTGCGGATCGGGATGTTCTGCAGGTTGGGATCCTGCGAAGACAATCGGCCGGTGGCTGCCACCGCCTGGTGGTAACTGGTATGCACGCGTCCGGTGCGGGCATTGATCTGCTCGGGTAGTTTGTCGGTGTAGGTGGACTTGAGCTTGGACAGATTGCGATGCTCGAGGATCAGCTTGGGCAGCGCGTAGGTTTCCGCGAGCTCCTCGAGCACATCCTCCGCTGTTGATGGCTGCCCCGTGGGAGTCTTGCGAACCACGGGCAGCTGCATCTTTTCGAACAGGATGTTGCCGAGCTGCTTGGGTGAATCGAGGTTGAATGGGGCGCCCGCTTCCTTGTGCGCCTCGCCCAGCAATTCCATCAGCCGCTTGCCGAGCTCCGTACTCTGGGTGCGCAACATCTGGCGGTCGAGCAATACGCCGTGCTCCTCCATGCGCAGCAGCACGGGCACGAGTGGTTGCTCGCATTCTTCATAGAGAGTCTTGAGCGCGGGGACACTCGAGATCTGCGGCCACAGCACCTGGTGCAGGCGCAGCGTCACGTCGGAATCTTCGGAGGAGTACTCGGCGGCCTTGTCCACCGGCACCTGGCTGAAGGAAATCTGTTTCGCGCCCTTGCCCGCCACGTCTTCATAGTGAATGGTGCGGATGCCGAGATAACGCTCCGCGGCGGAGTCCATGTCGTGGCGAATGGCCACGCTGTTCCAGACGTAGGACTCGAGCATGGAGTCGTAGCGCATACCGGCTAGTCGGATGCCGTGATTGGCGAGCACGTGTGCGTCGTACTTGAGATGGTGGCCGACCTTGGCGTGTTTTTCCGACTCGAGCAGCGGCTTGAGTTTCGCGAGAGCCGAGTCGCGGTCGAGCTGGTCGGGTGCGCCGGCATAGTCGTGCCGCAGGGGCAGATAGGCGGCGACGCCTGGCGAAATGGCGAACGAGACGCCGACGATCGACGCGTGCATGTACTCGAGGCTCGTAGTCTCGGTGTCGAAGGCAAAGAGCTCGGCGCCCTCGAGCTTCTTCAGCCATGCGTCGAGCTGTGCTTCGGTGGTGATGGTCTCGTAGAGACGCGGCGCGGCCGCAATGATCTGCGCGCCGTCGCTGATTCCGGCGGCCGCGGGTGCGCCCACGATGGCCGGCTGGCCGGTCGCGGCCGGTGCATCCGGAGCAGTGGGAGCAGGCCCGCCCGGTGCGCCCGACCCATCGAGCTGTTTGAGCAGCGAACGCAGCTCGAGTCGGGAGTACAACACACGCAATGCGTCGATGTCGGGCGGATTGCGCTTGAGCTCCTGCAACGTCACCGGCAGCGGCACATCGGTGCGGATAGTCGCGAGCTTGCGCGCGAGCTCGAGAGTCGCGAGGCCGGCACGCAGGTTTTCGCCGACCTTGCCCTCGACGCTGGCGGCGTTGGCCACCAGTGCATCGAGCGTCGAATATTTCCCTAACCACTTCGCCGCGGTCTTCGGCCCGACCTTGTCGATGCCGGGTATGTTGTCGGAGGAGTCGCCCACCAGCGCGAGGTAGTCGATGATCTGCTCGGGGAAGACGTCGAACTTCGTCTTGACGCCTTCGCGATCTAGCACCGTGCCGCTCATGGTGTTGATCAGCGTGATCTTCGGCGAGACCAGCTGGGCCATGTCCTTGTCGCCGGTTGAAATGAGCACGCTGAGATTTTGCTTCGCGGCTGCGCAGGCAAGCGTGCCGATCACGTCGTCGGCCTCCACGCCCGTCTCGCGAAGGATCGGCAGGCCCATGCCGCGCACGGCTTCGAACAAAGGTTCGATCTGGGATCTCAAATCGTCTGGCATCGGCGGGCGATGCGCCTTGTACTCGGCGAACAGTTCGTCGCGAAACGTCTTGCCCGGGGCGTCGAAGACCACCGCGATGCGTTCGGGGTCATAGTCCTTGAGAAACTTGGCGAGCATGTTCAGCACGCCGAACACCGCGCCAGTCGGTTCGCCGCGCGAATTGCTGAATGGCGGCAGCGCGTGGAACGCGCGATACAGATACGAAGAACCGTCGACGAGGACGAGATCCGGGCGGGAGTTCATGCGAGCGGCGTTCCGTTTATTTCGGCGGAGGCGGAGTGCCGCCCTTGTCTTTCTTCGGCGATTCTTCGTTCGACTCCGGCGCCGAGACTTCCGGAGCGGCCGCCGGCGGCGAAGGCTGCGAGTCCACGGTCTGCGGAGAGTTCGGTGCTTCGGTGCTTTCAGCGGGCGGTGGTACTTCGGCGGGCCGTGTCACCACCTCGCCGGCAGCGTCGGGTAGATAGAGCGGGCCCTTCTTGCCGCAGCCCGGGAGCGCAGTCAACAGGAGGCAGAGCAGGGTAATGCGCCGCATGGAGACGTCAGCCATGCATCACCTTGCCGTCGCGCAGCGCCAACCAGCCGCGCACGACGCGATAGAGGATCCAGATGCCGGCGAGCAGGGCGCCCAGCGTCAAGGCCACGAGCGCGCCGGCAAAGCCCGCGCCCGCGCCGGCGGCGCCGACGCCGCCGGTCAGCGGCACTGACGCGAGGCTGACCAGGCCGAAGGCGCTCAGCACCAGCGCAACGCAGAACAGGCCGGCGCCGAGTACGACCGCGGTCCAGAACGTGCGCGCCTGCCACAGAAAATGGGATTCAAGCCACGAGCCACGCACCGCATCGCGGCGCGCGTAGTTCATGAGGATGGCGATGATGGACGGCAGCCCGAAGACGAAGGCGCCGACGATCGTGGCGCCAGAGGTGACACCGATGAAGCCCGCGAGCGCATGCAGCGCGTACATCATGTGGGTGTAGCCTGACAAAGGATGCTGGTTCACTTGGGATGCCATTCGACCACGGCCACGGTAAGACGGGATATGCATACCAGTCGTTCCCGGGGATCGCGGATTTCGATGCTCCAGACCTGGCTGCGCGAACCCAGGTGCATCGGGCGTGCGGTGCCAATGACGAGTCCGTCGGTCACCGGACGCAAATGATTGGCGTTGATCTCCTGTCCGAGGCAACGAAACTTCGCGTAGTCGACCACATAATTCGCCGCCACGCTGCCTAGAGTTTCGGCGAGCGCCATCGACGCACCACCGTGCAGGTATCCCATGGGCTGGCGGGTGCGCGGCTCCACCGGCATCGTGCCGCGCAGGAAGTCTTCGCCCCATTCGATGAATTCGATGCCGAGATGCGACGCGAGCAACCCCACGTGGCTGGCGCGGGCGTCGTCGATCGTCGGATTGCCGAACCAGATTGCCATCGTCACTCCAGGCGACGTTACTTGCGGAATTTCTCGCCGATGCGGCGATATGCCTCGCGGAACGGGATGCCTTCGCGCGCGACCAGCGCATTCGCTTCCTCGGCGGCGTGAATGGCGGGGTCGAGTTTGATCTGGTCGGAACGGAAACGCACGCCATCGATTGCAATCGACATGATGCTGGCGGTGGCGAACGCGAGGTCGATGCCGCGGAACAACGGCGGCTTGATGAGCTGCAGGTCACGCTGGTATCCCGAGGGCAGCTTGGCAAAGATACCCAGCACTTCGGAGAGGCAGGATTGGGCCACGGCGCTGCGGCCGCGCACCAGCTCGAACACGTCGGGGTTGCGCTTCTGCGGCATGATCGACGAGCCGGTCGTGAATGAAGCCGGCAGCGTCACGAATGCAAATTCCTGCGTATAGAAGAGCAGCAGGTCTGCCGCGAGCCTGCCCAGGTCCTGCATGAGCAGCGTGCATTCGAACAGCAGCTGCGCTTCGGCCTTGCCACGTGCGAGCTGCACGGCGGTCACCGGCGAGTGCACCGAATCGAAACCGAGCTTCGAACGCGTGAGCTCGCGATCCAGCGGCAGTCCGGGAGTGCCATAGCCGGCGGCTGAACCCAGCGGGCTGCGCGACGCGCGCCGCGTCATGGAGCCGAGGCCCTGCGCATCGTCGCGCAGTTCCGCCGCGAACCCTTGCGCCCACAGCGCCACCGAACTCGGCATCGCCTGCTGCATGTGGGTATAACCCGGCAGCGCGATGGTGCCTTCACGCGCGGCCAGCGCATCGAGTGCGGCGGCGCAGCCTTCAGCGGCCGCTGCCAGCTCACAGGCCGCATCGAGTAGATAGAGACGGACCGCGGTCAGGACCTGGTCATTGCGCGAGCGGCCGAGATGCACGCGGCCGCCGGCGGCGCCGATTCGCGCGGTGAGCCGCTTCTCGAGCGCAGTCTGGCCATCCTCATCGGCGAGCTCGATCTTCCAGTGACCCGCAGCGTGCTCGTCGCCGATGGCGATGAGCCCTTCACGAATCGCCTTCAGATCCGCATCGGCCAGCAGCTTCTGGGCATTGAGCATTTCGGCATGGGCGATGGAGGCGCGCACGTCGTACTGGACCAGGCGCTCGTCGAGCGCGTAGTCGTCGCCCGCGGTGTACGCGAGTACCCGCTGGTCGAGATCGACGCCTTTGTCCCAGAGCCGGCTCATGTCCTGCTACTTTTCGACCTGCTGCTCGGCCGGCGACAGCGCGTTGACGTCGGCGACGATCAGCGTGCCGGCGCCTTCGTTGGTGAACACTTCGGCCAGGATGCCCTCGGGCGATTTGTACGACATCACGTGCACGCGGCGCACGCCGCCGCGGATGGCGTCTTCGATCGCCTTGGCTTTCGGCAGCATGCCGTCGACGATCTTCTTCTCCTCGCGCAGGCGCTTGAGGCCGTTCAGGTCCGTGTACGAAATGATGGAAGACGGATCATCGACGCGCTCGAGGATGCCCGGCGCGCCGGTGCACAACATGAGCTTCTCGGCCGACAGGGCCGCGCCAATGGCCGCAGCCACCGTGTCGGCATTGATGTTGAGCAGCGTGCCCTGGTCATCGGCCGACAGCGGGCTGACCACCGGCATCAGCCCGTTGTCGAGCAGCTTCTTGATGACGGTGGTGTCGATGGAGTCGATGTCGCCGACGAATCCGTAGTCCACCGTTTCGCCGGTGTCCGCAAGTCTGACCGGCGGGCGCTTGTGGGCGCGGATCAGGCCCGCGTCTACGCCGCTGATGCCCACGGCGTCGATGTCCATCTCGCGGCAGAACGCCAGCAGGCGGGTGTTGATGAGGCCATTGAGCACCATGGATGTGGCGTCGATCGCTTTCTGATCGGTGACGCGGCGGCCCTGCACCATGCGCGTGGGCACGCCCAGCGCCTCGGTGATTTCCGTGAGCTGCGGTCCGCCGCCGTGCACGAACACCACACGCACCCCGAAGTAGTGAAGGATGGCGATCTGTTCGATGAGGCCGCGCACCGCGGCGGCATCGGCGAACACGCCACCGCCGGCTTTCACGACGAAGGTCTTGCCCTTGTACATGCGGATGTAGGGCGCCGCGCTGCGCAGGCTGCGAATGGCGGCTGAAGGATCGGGGCGATGCATGATCATGCGTGAATTCCCGGGTAAGGCAGAGTAGTTAGTGTTGCGGCGTCGAGAGCAGGCGGTGCAATACCGCGGTCTGCACCACCAGTCGGTTGTAGGCCTCGCGCTGCACGACGCTGCGCCGGCCATCCAGCACCTCGTCGGCGACGGCGACATTACGCCGCACCGGCAGGCAATGCATGAGCTTGCAGTCCACCGCTGCGCGCGAGAACCACGTGTCCCGCACACACCAGTCTGCGAGCGAGGTGCGCTGGCGAGCGTCGATTTCGGCGTTGCCATAGTGGGACGTAGAGCCCCACTCCTTGGCGTACACCACGTGCGCGCCGGTCAGGGCTTCATCACGGTCGTTGGTCTCGCTCACTGAGCCGCCCGCGGCGGCCGCGGCAGCGGCGGCCTTCTGCATGATGGCTGGTGGAAGCGCGAACCCTTCGGGCCGCAGCACCACGACGTCCATGCCGCGCATGGCCGCCATGTGCACCGTGGCGGCCGGCACCGCGAGCGGTAGCGCGCGCGGATGGTTGACCCATGACAGAACGAAGCGCGCCTTTCGCGGCACGGCGAGATCGTCGAGCGTCTTCCAGTCCGCCAGGGCCTGGCAGGGATGATTGGCCGCCGATTCCATATTGATGACGGGCTTGCCCACGAGGCCGACCATTTCCTTGAACGAGGTTTCGTTCAGATCCGCCTCGAGGTCAGCGCCGCCGGCGAATGCCCGGATACCCAGAGCGTCGCAATAGTGGGCCAATACAGGCACTCCTTCCCGTATATGCTCCGCAGGTGCGCCATTCATGACCGCGCCACGCCGTGTCTCGAGTTGCCACGTTCCCTGGCCGGCGGAGATCACGAAGGAATTGCCACCCAGCCGCGCCATCGCCGCCTGCATGGATGCGAGCGTGCGCAGCGAGGGATTGAAGAACAGCAGGCCGAGAATTTTTCCGGCAAGCGCACTCGGCTCCGGCCTCTGCGCCAGCCGCTCGGCAAGCTCGAGAAGCTCGATGACCTGCTCGCGCTGAAGGTCCGCCAGGTCCAGAAAATTGTTCATGCGAGTTCCAGCAGGGCAGCCCGCAACCGGTCGATGTGCTCTTCCTTGAGGATGAAGGCCGGCAGTAAACGCAGGATCGAGGGGTCGCCCGCGGTGCCCGCGAGGATGTCACGCGACAGCAGCGCCTTCTGAATGTCCTTCGCAGGTTTGTTCATCTTGAGGCCCGCCAGGAAGCCAGCGCCCTGAAAGCCCACGACCGGACCCACCGCGCAGGTCTTCGTGAGATACGCCGACACGCGGCGCACGTTGGCCAGCAGGTCTTCCTTCTCGATGGCGGAGAGCGTGGCTTCCGCCACGGCGCAGGCCATGGGGCCGCCGCCAAACGTCGTGCCCAGGTTTTCGAGCTTGAGCGAGGCGGTAATGGCCGGCGTCAGCAGCAGCGCCGAAACCGGGAAGCCGTTGCCCAGCGCCTTGGCGGTGGTGATCATGTCCGGCATGACGCCGTAATAGTTAGCCGCGAAGGGAGCGCCCGTGCGGCCGACGCCACATTGCACTTCGTCGAAGATGAGCAGCGCGCCGGTCTCGTCGCATCGCTTGCGGAGGGCAGCCAGGAATTCCTGGCCCATGTCGAAAGCGCCACCCACGCCCTGCACGGGCTCGACGATGACCGCCGCCGTGTTCTCGGTGACGTGATTGGCGATGTCGGCGACGTCGCGGCGCTTGATCCACGAGACATCGAAAGGCGCGCGCGGCAGGAAGAACCACTTTTGTGGCGCCTGCCAGGTGGTCGACGCGCAAGCGGCGGTGCGACCGTGAAAGCTCTGTTCCACGGCGGCGACGTGCGTGCGGCCGGGACGCATCTTGAACGCCATCTTGAAGGCGTTTTCGTTGGCCTCCGCGCCGGAGTTGATCCAGAACACGCTGTCGAACGGCAGGCGGGAGAATTTCAGCAGTTTCTGCGCCGCGCGCGCACGGATCTCCATGGGCACGGCATTGGTCTGGAAATTCATCTGCGCGGCCTGGTCGGCGAGCGCCTTCGTCCAGCCCTTGTGGCCGTAGCCCAGCGACGCGACGGCGTGTCCGCCGTA
>DASQJS010000162.1:0-2259 GCA_035630995.1 Steroidobacteraceae bacterium
TGCACGAGTGGGCCTATGCCAACGATTACAACCCGGCAGAACGGCGGCTCATGCCGCACGTCTCGCTCAAAGAGCGATTCAAGAAGCTCAACATCGAAGTGGAGCTGGGTTTCACCGTCGAGCAGATCGAGAAAGAGGTGCAACGCTGCCTCAACTGCGACGTGCAGACGGTGTTCGAGACCAAGTTGTGCATCGAGTGCGACGCCTGTATCGACATCTGCCCGGTGGATTGCCTGACCATCACGCAGAATGCCGAGGAACCGGCGCTGCGCACGCAGCTGAAAGCACCCGCGAAGAACGTCACTCAGGCTTTGTACGTATCGTCGGCGCTGAAACATACCGGTCGCGTCATGGTCAAAGACGAAGACCTGTGTGTGCACTGCGGCCTGTGCGCCGAGCGCTGCCCCACCGCGGCATGGGACATGCAGAAATCCACGATCCAGTGGCCACACGCCGTCGACAATGCAGCAGCCGACGCCGCCAAACTGCCCCTTATTGCATCAAGAACGGGCGCCTGAGATGCCAGAAAGAGTAAATAACTTCGCGATCAAGATCGCGACGGTCAACGGCACTGGTTCGGCGAGCGCCAACACGCTGCTCATGAAGTCCATCTTCAGAAGCGGTGTGCCCGTCATGGGCAAGAACTACTTTCCCTCGAACATCCAGGGCCTGCCCACCTGGTACGAAATCCGCGTCACCAAGGATTCGTACGTCGCGCGTTCGGGGAAAATCGACATCATGGTCGCGATGAACGCCGAGACGTACACGAAAGACGTGCGCGAGGTGGTCTCCGGCGGCTACCTGGTCTACGACTCCACCTGGCCCCGTCCGGCCCTGCTGGCGCGCGATGACATCACCGTGCTTGGTGTGCCGCTGGCAAAGATGTGCAACGAAAACTTCAACGGCGTGCGCACGCGCATCCTGATGAAGAACATCTGTTACGCCGGCGTGCTCGCGGCGCTGCTCGACCTCGACATCGCGAAGATCCGCGAATTGCTGGCGGAAACCTACGCGAAGAAACCGGCGCTCGTGGATTCGAACATGAAGGCCATCGAGCTCGGCTACAACTACACGCGCGACAATTTCAAATGCCCGCTGCCCATGCACGTGGCGCCGGGCCTGCTGGGCGGCTCGAAGACTGCGGGCCACGTCCTCATCGACGGCAACACCGCGGCGGGGCTGGGCTGCGTGTTCGCCGGTGCCACCGTGGGTGCGTGGTATCCGATCACACCCTCGACGTCGCTCATGGACGCGTACAAGGCGTTCGCCGACCGGTTGCGGGTCGACCCGGCCACCGGCAAGAAGAACTTTGCGTTCATCCAGGCCGAAGATGAACTCGCGGCCATCGGCATGGTGCTGGGCGCCAACTGGAATGGCGCACGCGCATTCACCGCGACCTCCGGCCCGGGCCTGTCGCTCATGAACGAATTCCTGGGGCTCGCGTACTACGCGGAAGTGCCCGCGGTGTTGTTCGACATCCAGCGCGTGGGGCCTTCAACCGGCATGCCCACGCGCACGCAGCAGTGCGACATCCTCGAGGCGGCTTATGCGTCGCACGGCGACACCAAGCACGTCTGCCTGTTCCCGCGCGATCCGGAGGAATGTTTCTACTTCACGCGCGACGCGTTCGATCTCGCCGAGCGGCTGCAGACTCCCGTCATGGTGATGTCGGACCTCGACATCGGCATGAACGACTGGATGTGTCCCGATCTGAAATGGGACGACAGCTACGTGCCCGACCGCGGCAAGGTGTACAGCAAGGAAGAAATCGCCAAGCTCGAGAAGTTTCATCGCTACCTCGACGTGGACGGCGACGGCATTCCCTGGCGCACGCTGCCCGGCGTACATCCGAAGGGCGCGTATTTCACGCGCGGCTCCGGCCACACGCAATACGGCGTGTACACCGAAGATTCCGCGGAATACCAGGTGGTGCTCGACCGGCTCACGCGCAAGTTCGCCACGGCGAAACGACTGGTTCCCAAGCCCGTCATCGAGCAGGACGCACACATCGACATCGCGGTGGTCGCCTACGGCAGCTCCGATGGCGCGGTGCGCGAGGCGCTCGACATCCTCGCGGAACACGGCATCAAGACTAACTACATGCGGCTGCGCTCGTTTCCGTTCGGCGACGAAGTGGAGAAATTCCTCGAGCAGCAGAAACTGGTGTTCGTCGTCGAGCAGAACCGCGACGGGCAGATGCGCTCGCTGCTCACGCTGGAAACGCGCGTGGAGAAGGCCAAGCTGCGTTCGCTGCTGCAC
>DASQJS010000163.1:0-4427 GCA_035630995.1 Steroidobacteraceae bacterium
GGCACGAGCGCGATGACGCCCTTGCGTGCGAGCGCCCGCAGGTGTTCTTCGGCGGCGTTCGGGGATTTGAAACCGAGCTCGCCGGCGATTTCCGCCCGGGTGGGCGGCATGCCGGTTTCGTTAATCTGGCGCTGGATGAGACGCAGGATTTCTGTTTGGCGCGGGGTGAGATCGGACATGACGGATTCCTTTAAAGAAGAATCAGGGCTGAGGATTTGTACACTGTGAATATATCCAGGTCAAGCGTCAAAACCAGCTTCGATGTAGTCATCGTCGGCGGCGGCCACAACGGCCTCACCTGCGCCTGCTACCTCGCCAAAAGCGGCCTCCGGGTCGGCGTATTCGAGCGCCGCTCCATCCTGGGCGGCGCCGCCGTGACCGAGGAATTCCACCCCGGCTTCCGCAATTCCACGGCGAGCTACACCGTCAGCCTGCTGAACCCCAAGGTCATCGCCGACCTGCGCCTGGTCGAACACGGCCTGAAGGTGCTCGAGCGGCCCATGCAGAACTTCCTGCCCCTGCCCGATGGCCGCGCGCTCGTCGCCGGCCCGGAAAGCGCACGCACCACCGCATCGGTCCGCAGCTTCTCGGCGCGCGACGCGGAACGCCTGCCCGCCTACTACAAGATGCTCGACGCGGCCGTCACCCTGCTGCGGTCGCAACTGCTGGAAACGCCACCCGCCGATCCGCGCCGGCTGCGCGACCTGTGGGGCGCGCTGCAAATGGGCCGCCGTTTCCGCAAGCTCGACGCCGCGGTGCAGCGCGACATCCACGAGCTGTTCACGCGCAGCGCCGGGGACTTGTTAGACCACTGGTTCGAGTCCGACCCTGTCAAGGCGCTGTACGGTTTCGATGCAGTAGTTGGCAGTTACGCGAGCCCGTACACCCCGGGCAGCGCCTACGTCCTTCTCCATCATGTATTCGGTGAAGTGAACGGCAAGACCGGAGTCTGGGGACATGCGGTCGGCGGCATGGGAGCGATAACGCAGGCCATGGCAACCGAGGCGCGCCGGCTGGGCGTCACCCTCGAAACGGATGCACCAGTCAAACGCATACTCGTTGAACGCGGCCGGGCCACGGGTATCGAGCTCGAAGATGGACGCGTGATCCAGGGCAACGCGATCGCCGCCAATCTCGGACCCAAGCCACTTTTCCTGAAACTGTTAGCCGATGCCGAACTGCCCGCCGAGTTCCGCGCGCGTATTGAACGCCTGCGCGTGGGCTCGGCCACCTTCCGCATGAACGTGGCGCTGTCCGAACTGCCGAAATTCACCGCCGCACCGCGAGATGACGGCGGTGCTCACCTCGGTTCCGGAATCATTCTCGCGCCGACGCTCGAATACATGGACCACGCTTTTGCCGATGCGCGACTTACGGGAATGTCGCGCAAGCCCATCGTGGAAATGCTTATTCCCTCGACGCTTGACACATCCCTGGCCCCGAAGGGAGCTCACGTTGCCTCGTTGTTCTGTCAGCATTTCGCCTACAAATTGCCGGGCGGCCGCGACTGGCGTCAGGAAAAGTCGCGTGCTGAAGACCTCATCTTTGCGACGGTGGAATCGTACGCGCCGAACTTTCGCGCGAGCATTCTCGGACATTCGTCACTGAGTCCTCTCGATCTCGAAGAAAAACTCGGCCTAGCAGGCGGAGATATTTTCCATGGAGCGTTGGGCCTCGATCAGTTGTGGGCCGCGCGTCCGATGTTAGGTTACGGTGATTACCGCACACCGCTGAAAAGCCTCTACTTGTGTGGTTCTGGTGCACACCCGGGTGGCGGCGTCACCGGACTTCCCGGTCACAACGCGGCGCGAGAAATAATGCGAGATGGTGTTAGTCCTAATAGCTGAGCAGCTGACAATCTTGCTATTGTCGCCAGTGGCCGACACGAAACAAATTTCAGTTGCAAACAACTCGCGAATTTGTTGCAGTTGCGCCCGCCTAATAGACGTCTACCTTCACTCAGATCGCATTCGATGCGAGTTGATGGCGAAGCGGACTTGCTCAACCACCAATAAAGGGGATTTGTCGTTATGAAGAGTGCGATTATCAAGGTTGCTGCCGTTGCAGCGTTTACCGTGTTGGCCGGCTGCCAGGACCTGAAGCCTCTGCAAGCCGAAGTCGACAATCTCAAACAACAGGTGAGCCGTCTCACCGCCGACCTCGCCGCCGCCAAGAGCTCGGCTGACGCTGCGAATGCCGCCGCTCAGTCTGCTTCATCGACCGCGAGCGGTGCCCAGAGCGCTGCCAATCAGGCGCTGGCCGCCGCGCAAGCTTCGCAGTCGTGCTGCGATGCCACCAACGAGAAGATCGACCGGATGTTCCGTCGCTCGATCTCGAAATAGGTTGGACGGCGCCGCTTCGGCGCCGCTTTCCGACGTGGCGCGTAAGCGCCTGACAAAGAAACGCCGCGCACCTGTGCGGCGTTTTTTTTCGCCCGCAATCTGCGCAGGATTCCTGCACGGACTGCTGCTCTGCATGTCTTGCACGGGCGCCGCCGCGCCGCAGAACTTCCTCTTCACGAACTCCGACGACCTGAAGGCGCAGGATTCGCTGCTGCGCAGGCCCGACATCGCCGGCGCGCAGCTGGTCTACACCTGGAAGTCGCTGGAAACCGCCAGGGACCAGTACGACTTTTCACAGATCGAGCGCGACCTCGCCTACCTCACGGGCCTCGACCGCAGGCTTTTCATCCAGATCCAGGATCGTTTCTTCGAGGTGCGGCACCGGAACGTGCCGGCCTATCTTCTGCAGGAGCCCATCTACCGCGGCGGCCTGGTGGCGCAGTCGGACAACCCGGGAGAGAACCAGCCGGAAGGCCACGGGTGGGTCGCCCAGCAATGGAATCCGGCGGTGCGCGAGCGATTTCAAAGGCTGCTGTCGGCACTGGCCCGGAAATTCGATGGCCGAGTGTGGGGAGTCAACCTGCCCGAGAGTTCCGCCGACGTCGACACGAAGAACGACAAGACCGGATTCACCTGCGACAAGTATTTTGAAGCCACCCTCGAGAACATCGCGTTCGCGAGAAAGGTCTTCAGCAGGTCACATGTCGTTCAGTACACCAACTTCTGGCCGTGCGAATGGGACAACGACCGGAAATACATGTCGCGCGCATTCGAGTTCGCGAAGCGCAACCGGATCGGCCTCGGCGGTCCGGACATCGTTCCGTACAGGAAGGGACAGATGAAGAACTCCTATCCGTTCTTCAACCGATACAAGGGGCAACTGAGCCTGGTGGCCATGGCGATCCAGGAACCGACGCTGACGTACACCAACCCCGAGACGAAAAAGAAGTTTACGCGCGAAGAATTCGTCGCGTTCGCGCAGGACTACCTGGGAGTCGACGTGATCTTCTGGGCCGTCTCGAGTCCCTGGCTAAAAGACTAATGAACGCCGTCGCTTCGACGGCGTTTTCCGACGTGGCGCGCAGCACCTTTTAACGAACGCCGCGCAGATAGCGCGAAGGCTTGGCAGCCTCGGCGGGCGCGGCCTGCGCCGGCATCACGCGAGCCGCGGCCACGGAAGGCACGGCCTGGCCGGTATCGCGCAACCAGTCCTGGGCAAGAACCACCAGCTTCTGATCGCCGCTCGCCAGCGCCTGCGCGACGGTCTGCTTCTCGACCTCGGGATCCCTCAGGAATGAGGCGAGTTCGAACCGCTGGCCGGTGACTGCAAGGTAGGCATGCCACAGGGCGTTGGCGCGCCGAAGTCTGTCTGAGCTGTTCATGAGACTCATGGATGGCTACTCCACACTCTCGCCATGAGTGCTGACGTCCAGGCCCGCGACCTCGGCTTCTTCGCTGACGCGCAAACCGATGGTGACCGAAATGAGCATCAGGAGAATCAGGCTGACGACCAGGGCGTACGCGGCGCATGCGCCGATGCCGATGAGCTGCGCCATGATGTTGCCTTCGACTCCGCCGATCGCGACCGAAGCAAACACGCCAGTGAGCAACGCGCCAACGACGCCGCCGACGGCGTGGATACCGAAGGCGTCGAGCGAATCGTCATATCCCAACCAGGACTTGAGGCCGACGACCGCGCCGAAACAAGCGAGGCTGGCGGCGATACCGATGACGAGCGCCGCACCAATACCGACGTAGCCCGCCGCGGGCGTGATGGCGACGAGTCCCGCGACCGCGCCCGATGCAATTCCGAGCACGCTGGCCTTGCCGCGCGCCGCCCATTCGATGGCCATCCAGGTGAGCGCGGCGGTGGCCGCGGCGCAATGCGTGTTGGCGAACGCGAGACCAGCTCGGCCATCGGCAGACAGCGCCGAACCCGCGTTGAATCCGAACCAGCCGACCCACAGCAGTGCGGCGCCGGTGATGGTGAGCGCAAGGTTGTGAGGGAAGATGGGATCGGTGCCGTAACCTTTGCGCTCGCCGAGCATGATCACGCAGGCAAGACCGGTGACACCGGCGTTGATG
>DASQJS010000164.1:0-8919 GCA_035630995.1 Steroidobacteraceae bacterium
CGGCATCGGCCAGCAGTTTGAGGAAGAGTGGTTTGGGCCCGAGATTCGCCGCGACCGAGTTGCCGAGGATCACGCGTCCATCCTCGAGCTCGATGCCGGTGGCGCGGCCGCGTTCGACGACGATGCGTTTCACGGGTGCATCGGTTTCGAGTGTGACGCCGAGCCGTCGCGCCTCGTTGGCCATGGCTTGCGTTATCGCTCCCATTCCACCGACCGCGTGTCCCCAGACACCGGGCTTGCCATTCACTTCACCGAACACGTGGTGGAGAAGTACGTAGGCGCTGCCGGGCGTGTAGGGACTCGCGTAGCTGCCAACTACCGCATCGAAGCCATACAGCGCCTTGACCGCGTCGCTCTCGAACCAGTGATCTAACAAGTCGCCGGCGCTGCGCGTGAACAGTTCGTGGATGTCGCGCTGCACACTGGCGTCGAGTTGGCGGAAGCGGCGTCCCATCTGCAGCGCGCCCCACAGGTCGCGCAGTCGGCGCGGATTCGCGGGCGGCGTTTCCAGCAGTTGCGATCGCAGCAGGGTCACTGCCGCTTCGAGCATCTTGTAGTAGGCAGGCAGGCGTTGCGCATCGCGTGCCGAGAAGCTGCGCACGGAGGCCGTGGTGCGGGCGGTGTCCGGGCCGGCGGTGAGCGCGCGGCCATCGGGCTGCGGCAGAAAGTTCTGCATGGGCCGCTCGAGGACCGTGAGGCCGTGTTCGACCAGGCGCAGATCGTGGATCACCTTGGGGTTCAGCAGGCTGACCGTGTAGCTCGCCGTGGAGTTGCGGAAGCCGGGGTGGAATTCCTCGGTGACGGCGGCGCCTCCAAGGATGGAACGGCGCTCGAAGACGCCGACGGAGAGGCCCGCCTTGGCGAGATAGCAGGCGCAGGTAAGGCCGTTGTGGCCGCCTCCGACGATGACCACATCGAAGCTGGTTTTGATGCTTGACCTGGATAAATTCACAGTGTACAAATCCTCAGCCCTGATTCTTCTTTAAAGGAATCCGCCATGTCCGACCTCACTCCACGCCAAACCGAAATCCTGCGTCTCATCCAGCGCGCCATCAACGAAACCGGCATGCCGCCCACCCGCGCGGAAATCGCCGGCGAACTTGGTTTCAAATCCCCGAACGCCGCCGAAGAACACCTGCGGGCGCTCGCACGCAAGGGCGTCATCGCGCTCGTGCCGGGCGCTTCGCGTGGCATCAAGCTCATGGACACCATGCGCGAACAAATGGGTCTGCCGCTCATCGGCCGTGTCGCCGCGGGCCGCCCCATTCTGGCCGAGGAGAATATCGAATCCCGGCTCGACATCGACCCCGCCATCTTTCAACCCAAGCCGCATTACCTGCTCAAGGTCGTCGGCATGTCGATGAAAGACGCCGGCATTCTCGATGGGGACCTGGTGGCCGTGCATCGTACGCCTGAAGTCCGCAACCGGCAGATCATCGTCGCGCGCCTCGAAAACGAAGTCACCGTGAAGCGTTACAAGCAAGACGGCGCGGTGGTCTGGCTGCTGCCGGAGAACGCGGACTTCGAACCCATCCGCGTCAACATCAAGGAAGACCCGCTCATCATCGAAGGTGTGGTGGTGGGCGTTCTGCGGCGGGGCGATCCTTTGATAAAGAAAGGGCTGTCGTGATCCGTCGTCGTCTTCGAAAGTAGATGTACGCCGCCGCTTCGGCGGCGTTAAGAGTGGCGCGTGAGCGCCTGGAGATAGGGGCGCGAGCCCCTGGGAATGCCCTGGAAATACACATGTTGTTAGGACTGCGTTCCGCCTTTTGTTATGTCGATGACATTGCCGCGGCCAAGCTCTGGTACACGAAAGTGCTGGGCTTTCCGCCTTACTTCGACCAGCCGTTCTACGTGGGTTTCAATGTCGGCGGTTTCGAGCTCGGGCTCTCGCCTGATGGAGGGCCTGATGGAGGGCCTGATGGAGGGCGTGGCAAAGGGCCGGGTAACTCTCCGCGGGCCTACGGTGCCTACTGGGGCGTTGCGGACGTCAAATCGGTGTACGCCCGGCTGTTAGAGCTTGGGGCTGCGCCTCGCGGCGAGATCCAGGACGTGGGCGAAGGCATCCTCATCGCCGACGTGCTCGACCCCTGGGGCAATGTGTTCGGGATCATCGAGAACCCGAACTTCAAGTTATCTCCATAGAAGTGGATATGAAACGCGCGTCCGGAAGTTTTGAAGTCAGCATGCAGTCGCTGGCGAATAGTGAAGTATCGGCAGATCCCATGCTGGGCCGCTTCCTGCTCACCAAGAAATTCACCGGAGATCTCGATGCCTCGGCGCGTGGACACATGTTGTCCGCCGGCACTGGCGTCAAAGGCTCCGCAGGTTACGTGGCCATCGATCAGGTCACGGGCTCCCTCGACGGGCGCCAGGGCAGTTTCGTTCTGCAGCACTCGGGAAGCATGAAGCGCGGTGCGCCAACTCTCTCGGTCATGGTGGTGCCAGATTCGGGAACCGGTGAGCTCCAGGGGCTCACGGGCACGCTCAGCATCAACATCGTGGAAGGCAAACACTTCTACGACTTCCTTTACTCGTTCCCTGCGAGCTGATGTCGCCAGCACTTCCATGCTCGAAACCCACGAAAAGCAATTGGAAGAGTTGCTCGCCCACCCGTCGGTGTGGCGCGGGCGCAGCCGCGCCGCGGTGGAAACTTTCCCCACCGGTTTCGCTGCGCTCGATGCGGGGCTGCCCGGCGGCGGCTGGCCGCGCTACGGCCTCGTAGAAATCCTCACGCCGCAGCCCGGCGTGGGCGAGCTCTATCTACTGCTGCCCGCGCTCGCGGCGCTGTCGCATCTTCTGCCGGCGCGCTGGTGCACCTGGGTGTCGCCGCCGCACGAGCCCTTCGCACCGGCGCTCGCGGCGCATGGCGTGGCGCTCGATCGCATGCTCATCGTGCGCACGCATCTGCCGCTGTGGGCGCATGAGCAGGCGCTGCGTTCGGGTGCGTGTGAGGTGGCGCTGGCCTGGCTGCCGCGCGCCAGCCCGCGCGCTGTGCGCCGCCTGCAGCTGGCGGCCGAGCAGGGCCGGGCGCTTGGCGTGCTTTATCGCAGCCAGAAATTCGCGAGCGAAGCTTCACCGGCCATGTTGCGGGTGTTGCTCGAGCCCAGGGTCGCGGCGGGCAGGCAAGGCGCGCGGCTGAGTCTGCTCAAGAGCCGCGGTGGCAGCCGCGAGCCCATCGACCTCACGTGGGCTCCCGCCGCGGCATGAGTGGGCGCAGCGATGCGACACGCAAAAACGCTTTTTGAACCGGGGGATGTGAGTGCGGCGCCGTCCGTTTTACGGGTGCGGCCGGCGCCGCCTCCGCCCACGGGGCCGGGGTCTCCCGGCCAGGCGGCGCTGGCACTCGATCCACGCGAGTTATGGATCGCCGCGCATGTGCCGCACTTGTCGCTGCTCTCGTTGCCTGCGGGTTCGTCGCTCGCGCCGCTCGTGGTGCTCGATGAGGCGCGCAATCCGCGCATCGTCGACGCGGACCCCCGGGCGCAGGCGGCGGGGATCCGAATCGGCATGACGCTGGGTGCGGCGCTTGCGGCCGCGCCTCACATCGACGCCCGGCCGCGTGACGTGGCGCGCGAACTGGCGCTCATGCAGCGGCTGGCCGGCATCGCTGCCGCGTTCACACCGCAGGTGTCCATCGAAGCTCCGGACGGTCTGCTGCTCGAAATCAAGCCGAGCATCCGCCTGTTCGGAGGCCTGAAAGAGCTGTGCCGCCAGCTGCGCACGGCCTGCCTCGCGGATGCCGCGTTTGCGAGCAGCGGCGCGCAGCCGCATTTCACGCTGGCACCCACGGCGCTGGCGGCGTTGGCGGCCGCGCGTGCCGGCGCACGCTGTTTCATCACCGATCCGCGTCAGTTGCCGGCGCGGCTCAAACTACTCCCGGCCGGGGTCCTGCGCTGGCCCGGAGACGCCAATGCGCGGTTGCTCGCCATGGGCGTGCGTACGCTCGGCGATCTGCTGCGCCTGCCGCGCGCCGGGTTTGCCAAACGTTTCGGCCCGGCACTTCTGGCAGATCTGGATCGCCTGCAGGGGCGGAGCGCCGATCCGCGCCGGCGGATCACGCGGCGCGAGCGTTACGCGGGGCGCGTGGATCTCGATCATGAAATCGAAGATCACGATCGCATCCTCGATGCGCTGCGGCCCTTGCTGGACGAACTCGAGCAATTCCTGCGCAAACGGCAGCGTGGCATCACCGCGTTGCAATGCCGTTTCCATCACTACCGCGCGCCACCGACGACATGTGCGCTGCGCCTGGCGGCGCCCGAGGCGGATGCCACGCGGCTTCAGTCGCTGCTGCGTGAACGCCTGGCAAGTCTCAGGTTGCCCGAGCCCGTGCGGCGTTGCGAACTGCGTGGCGGCGCGCTCACGGAGCGGCCGCTCGCGAGCAAACCGCTGTGGTCCGCCGGTGAGCGTGGCCACGCGCCGGCGAACGAGATGCCGGCGCTCATCGAGCATCTGCGCGCGCGCCTCGGCGCCGATGCGGTGTATGGCATCGGCCGCGTGCCGGAACACCGGCCCGAGAACGCCTGGCGGGTGGCGGAGCCCGCGCTCGCCGCGGTCGTTAGTAAGGATGCCGCCGGCGATCCGTCCGTGACGCCGTTTCATCGTCCCCTGTGGCTGCTGCACGCGCCGCAGGAACTCGATTCGCAGCGCGGGCGGCCGCGCCGTGGCGGAGCGCTCGAATTGCTGGCCGGCCCCGAGCTCATCGAGAGCGGCTGGTGGGATGGCGCGGATGCCCGGCGCGACTACTACGTGGCGGGTGATGCGCGCGGCTCCCGTTTGTGGATTTACCGCGAATGCGCCGGCGCCAGGAAATGGTACCTGCACGGAATTTTCGGATGAGCGCCCAGACTCCAGTCAATACGGCTCCTGCCTACGCCGAGCTGCATTGCCTCAGCAACTTCAGTTTCCTGCGGGGCGCCTCGCATGCGGAAGAGCTGGTCGTGCGGGCGAACGAGCTCGGATACACCGCGCTTGCCATCACCGACGAATGTTCGCTCGCCGGCGTGGTGCGCGCGCATTCGGCGGTCAAGAAGGTCGGTGGCGTCGAACTACCCATAAAGCCATCCATAAAACCCTCCATAAAATTGATCATAGGCGCGGAGTTCGCGCTCACCTGCGGACTGCGCGTGGTGGTCATCGCGCGTAACCGCGCCGGATACGGGCGGCTGTCACGGCTGATCACGCGTGGACGGCGTGCGGCCGTCAAGGGCAGCTACGCGCTCACGCGTGAAGACGTCGAGGAATTCATTGGTGATGCCGCGCTGCCGCGCGAGGGTGATGCCACGCTGCCGCGCGAGGGCGCCGCCGCCCCGCCACGCGATCACGAAGCCGTGGCGGAAGGCACGCTCGCGTTGTGGCTGCCGGCGCTCGACGCCGACATTGCAGGCCAGAATACTGACGAGGGCGAATGGATGGCCCGCACTTTCGCCGGTCGCGCCTGGATCGCGGTGGAGCTCACGCGTGATGGCCGCGATCGCGAACGGCTGGCGCAGTGCCGCGCGCTCGGCGCCGCCCTCAACCTGCCTCTGACCGCGGCCGGTGACGTGCACATGCACGTGCGCGAGCGGCGCCGCCTGCAGGATGCGTTGACCGCGGTCCGTCACGGAGTCCCGGTGGCCGAGGCGGGCACCCGGCTGCATCCCAATGGCGAGCGCCACCTGCGCGAACGAGCGCGGCTGGCCCGGCTCTATCCACCCGAACTGCTGGCCGAAACCGTGAAGATCGCCGCGCTCGCGAACTTCTCGCTCGATGAGCTGCGCTACGAGTACCCGCATGAACTGGTGCCGGCCGGCGAGACCGCGGCCTCGCACCTGCGCAAACTCACGGAAGCCGGCGCGCGCAAGCGCTGGCCGGCGGGCATTCCGGCGAAGATGCGCGCTCAGATCGACTACGAGCTCGCGCTCATCAACGAGCTCACCTACGAGTCCTACTTCCTCACGGTGCACGACATCGTGAATGAGGCCCGCCGCCTCAACATCCTCTGCCAGGGGCGGGGTTCGGCCGCCAACTCGGTGGTGTGTTATTCGCTGGGCGTCACCGAGGTGGACCCATCGCGCGGTGAGCTGCTCATGGAGCGTTTCATTTCACGCGAGCGCAACGAGCCGCCCGACATCGACATCGACTTCGAACACGAGCGGCGCGAAGAGGTCATTCAATACATCTATCGCAAGTACGGCCGCGATCGCACCGCGCTCACGGCCACGGTCATCTGCTATCGGCCGCGCAGCGCCTTGCGCGACATGGCCAAGGTGATGGGGCTCGACACCGTGCAGGCCGAACGTCTCGCGGGCGCCATGCAATGGTGGGACACCGCGGTCGACGAAGAGCGGGTGCGCGAGGCCGGTTTCGAGCCCGGCAACCGCCAGGTCAGGTTGCTGCTCGAGCTGGCCGGCGAGCTGCAGGGTTTTCCGCGGCACCTGTCCCAGCACGTCGGCGGATTCGTGATCTCGCAAGGGCTGTTGGAAGAGCTCGTCCCCATCGAAAACGCCGCCATGCAGGATCGCACGGTCATCGAATGGGACAAGGACGATCTCGATGAGCTCGGCCTGCTGAAAGTGGACGTGCTCGGCCTCGGCATGTTGTCGGCGCTGCGCCGCGGGCTCGCGCTGGTGTCGGACTTCCGGCGCAAACCCTTCACGCTCGCCGACATTCCGAAGGAAGACCCGCGCGTCTACGACATGATTTCGCGCGCCGACACCATCGGCGTGTTCCAGGTGGAGTCGCGCGCGCAGATGTCCATGTTGCCGCGCCTGCAGCCAAAAGAGTTCTACGACCTGGTCATCGAAGTGGCCATCGTGCGTCCCGGGCCCATCCAGGGCGGCATGGTGCACCCCTATCTACGCCGGCGGCAGGATCTCGAGCCGGTCACGTATCCGAGCGACGCCGTGAAGGGCGTGCTGTCGCGCACCCTGGGGGTGCCTATCTTCCAGGAACAGGTGATGCAGCTCGCCATCGTGGCCGCCGGCTTCACGCCGGGCGAGGCGGATCAGCTGCGCCGGAGCATGGCGGCCTGGAAGCGGCGCGGCGGTCTCGGGCATTTCGAGCGGCGGCTCATCGACGGCATGCGCGCGCGCGGTTATGACGAAAGCTTCGCGCGGCAGATCTTCAGCCAGATACAGGGTTTCGGCGAATACGGTTTTCCCGAGTCGCACGCCGCGAGTTTCGCGCTGCTGGTGTACAGCTCCGCGTGGCTCAAGTGTCATGAACCCGCGGCTTTCACCTGCGCGCTCATCAACAGCCAGCCCATGGGCTTCTATGCGCCGGCGCAGCTGGTGCGTGACGCGCGCGACCACGGCGTTGAAGTGCGGCCGATCAGCGTCTGCAGCAGTCATTGGGATTGCACGCTCGAGCGTCGCGCAGATGACGAGCCCGCATTGCGACTGGGGCTGCGGCTGGTGAAAGGCTTGAATGAAGAGGCCGCCCTGCGCATCGTCGCGGCGCGTGTCCAGGCGGAAGTCGCGAGTGTGCAGGACCTCACGCTGCGCGCGAATCTTGCGCGCCGCGAACTCGAAGCGCTGGCGGACGCGGGCGCGTTGCGCGAGTTGTCGGGAAATCGTCATCTCACTTTCTGGCAGGTGGCGGGCAGCGAGCAGGAACTGCCGCTCGCGCCCGTGCCGCGCGCGGCCGAAGGCACACCCTTGCTCGCCCCGCCCACCGAAGGGCAGAACATCGCCGCGGACTACCGCACCCAGGGCCTCACTCTGGGGCGCCATCCGCTGGCCCTGCTGCGTGCCGACCTCTCGGCTGCCCACATCGTCACCTCAGCCGATCTGCGCGACCTGCCGCACGGGCGCGTGGTCCGTGTGGCCGGTATCGTCACGGCGCGCCAGCGCCCGCAGAGTGCGGGTGGCGTCATGTTCATCACGCTCGAGGACGAAACCGGCTGCGTGAACCTCATCGTCTGGGAACGCGTGTGGTCGAGGGCGCGGCGCATCGCCAGTGGAGCGCGGCTGCTCGAAGCGGCCGGCATGCTGCAGAAAGAGGGGCTGGTCACCCACGTGGTGGCGCAGAAGCTGTTCGACCGAACGAGCATGCTCGGGGTGATCGTGACGCAGTCGCGTGACTTCCGCTGAAATGCCAAAGGAATCGGGGTCAGGCACCGATTCCTAGCAAATGGGGTCAGACCTCATTCATGTTGTCGTCGCTCGATCGCGATGCGCTCAAGAGACCTGACCCCATTTGCCCGCGAAGCGGGGAATCGGTGCCTGACCCCAATTCCTTTGGCACCAATTCCTTGGGCGGGTTGTCACGCCACCAGCGCGCGATCTCCGGCATGTGCTCCTCGAAGGTTCCCGGCGCGAAGAAGTTGAGCACCCCGGCGCGAACCTCGCCGCGATTCTCGAAATCGTGCGTGACCCCGCCAGGAATGAGCACGAATGAGCCGGGCGCGGCCTGGGTCCATTCATTCCCCACGAGCACGCTCATCGTGCCCCCGATCACATAGAAGATGTCGTCCTCGGGATGCGAATGCGGGCCGGGGCCCGCGGTGTGCGGCTCGAGCCACCATTCGGAAATGGAGAACCGCGCGCCCGTTTCGGCGCCATCGGCCTTGAACACGGCGTCGATGCGGCCCATGGGATAGGAGCGGCCCTCACCGGGGCCAAGCACTATGGGTTTACGTGTGTGAGTTTGTGTCATGGCGCGGATCGTAAACGCCCGGCCAGCCTGCAAACGTCAAGAAGTGTCGTCGACCCGAAGGAGTGCGTCAGCTCGCGTTCTTCGAGTTGTTCATCTTGCGCACGGCCGTGCTGTCGTCGTCGATGTTGTAGTCGTCGAAGTCACTGGTGAGTTCGGCGGTGTGCTTGTCTTCGAAACGCCGCTCGAGACGGCGCCAGGCAGGGTCGCCCAGCTTCTGGCCGCGCTTCTTGGCTGCGTCCAGATCTTTCGCAAGACGATCGAAGTCGACTTCGCTGGTAG
>DASQJS010000165.1:0-8015 GCA_035630995.1 Steroidobacteraceae bacterium
CGCCCGAGGCTCTGGCGATCGAACCGCCGGGGGTTAAAACACCATGAACTTCGCTCGCCGCGAACCGCGCTGGGCGGTCACGTTCACGGTGCTGCTGGCGCTCATCGCGCAGGTGGTGCCACTGCCGGACTGGCTGGCGGGTATCCGGCCGTCGTTCATTGCGCTGGTCATCATCTACTGGAGCATCTACGCGCCCCACGCCGGCGGCATCTTCGCGCCATGGCTCGCGGGTCTCGCGCTCGACCTGTTCAAGGGCGAGGTGCTGGGGCAAAACGCGCTCGCCATCGCGCTGATCGCCTACATCGCCATGAGCCTCCATCAGCGGCTGCGCAACCAGACCCTGGTGCAGCAGTCACTGTTCGTGTTCGCCATGTTGTTCCTCAACGAGACGGTCGTCTGGGGCATCGAGGGCTGGAGCGGCCATTCGGCGGCGTCCCCGTGGCGCTGGATACAGCCGATGATCGGCGCCATGTTGTGGCCGTTCATCGCGTTGCTGGTCGGCCGCACGCACACGCGTAGTTAGAGGCGCGGCAGAAAACCCATGGGCACCGTTCGCATCAAGGATCACTGGGGCGAGCAGCGGCTGTTCGAGAGCCGCGCGCTGGCCGCGGCTTTCATCATCGCCGCGCTCACCATCGTGCTCGTTGGCCGCCTGGTCGTCCTGCAGGTCATGCGCTACGACTACTACGCCGAGCTCTCGCAGGGGAATCGCGTGCGCGTCGAACCGCTGCCCGCGCAGCGCGGGCTCATTCTCGACCGCAATGGATCGGTGCTGGCGGAGAACCGTCCCGCCTTCCAGCTCGAACTGGTGCGCGAGCGCGTGCCGGACGTCGAAGCCACCTTGAAGCGGCTCATCGAGATCGGCGTGTTGCCCCTCGACGACCTCGATGAAACCCGCAAGCTCGTGAAATCACGCCGCAGCTTCGAAAGCGTGCCGATCCGCCTGCGCCTCACGGACGAGGAAATCGCCCGCTTCGCCGTGCACCGTTTCGAATTTCCCGGCGTGGACATCGCCACGCGACTCACGCGTTTCTATCCGCACGGCGAACACGCCGTGCACGCGCTCGGCTACGTCGCGGCGATTTCCGAAAGCGACGTGAAGAAACTCGAAAAGGAAAAACTGCTTTCCAAGTACGCCGGCACCTCGCTCATCGGCAAGCTCGGCATCGAGGCGTCCTTCGAGGAAACGCTGCATGGCGTGGACGGTTCGCGCCAGATCCTGGTCAACGCCGCCGGGCGTTCGGTGCAACGCCATGGAACGGTCAAGTCGGATCTCAAGGAGATCGATCCGGTGCCGGGTCGCGATCTCATCACGGGCATCGACTTGCCCACGCAGCTCGTGGCCGAACAGGGCCTCATCAACCGGCGCGGCGCGGTCGTGGCCATCGATCCGAACACCGGTGATGTCATTGCCCTCGTGTCCACGCCGGGCTTTGACCCGAATCCTTTCGGCCGCGGTCTCACCACGGCCGAATATGGCGCGCTGCGCGACAACATCGATATACCGCTGCTCAATCGCGCGATCCGCGGCGAATATCCACCCGGCTCGACCGTGAAGCCGGCGATCGCGCTCGGCGGCCTCACACTTGGCGTCACGACGCCGCAGCACACCAAATCCTGCCCCGGTTATTTCATGCTGCCCGGCTCCCGCCACCGCTATCGCGACTGGCGCCCGAGTGGTCACGGCGTCGTCGCGATGGAAACCGCGATCGCGCAGTCCTGCGACGTGTACTTCTACGAACTCTCCTCGATGCTGGGCGTCGAGAAACTCGCGGGCTGGCTCGCGCATTTCGGTCTCGGCGCTGCCACCAATATCGACATCGACGGCGAGCGCCGAGGCATCCTGCCAACGCCCGCGTGGAAGAAGGCACGCTTCAAGAATCCGGCCGACCAGATATGGTTCCCCGGTGAGACCGTGAGCTTCGGCATCGGCCAGGGATATCTCATCGTCACGCCGATCCAGGCCGCGCACATGGCGTCGATCCTCGCGTCGCGCGGCAAGAGCTTCCAGCCGCGCCTCGTCACCGCCTACCGCGAACAGGGCACGGGCAAGATCGAGAAGATCGCTCCCAAACTACTCGAGACGGTCGAAGCATCGCCCGAGAACTGGAAGATCATCACCGACGGGATGGTCAAGGTGATGAGTGGCAATGGCGGCACCGGCCGGCGCAGTCAGGTGGGCGCGGAATACCAGATCGCCGGCAAGACGGGCACCGCGCAGGTATTCACGGTCAAGCAGAACGAGAGCTACAAGGAAATGGAGGCGCGGGGGCTCAACGAGCGCCTGCTCGATCACGGCTGGTTCATCGCGTTCGCGCCCGCGGACGCTCCGAAGCTAGCGGTGGCGGTGATCATCGAAAACGGCAAACACGGCACGACGGCCGCGCCCATCGCGCGACGCGTGCTCGACCAATACCTGCTCGGCAGGACGACCACTCCCGAGATCCCGGTCTACGTTTCAGCTCAGGGCCCGGCGGCCGCGGCCGACGCGCCAGGAGACGAGTGATGTACGAACCTATCGAAATCGGTTCGCGCAGTCGCCGCACATTCACCGCCGCCGGCCGCATTCTCGGCGCGCTGAAGCTCGACGGCCCGTTGCTCGTGGGCCTGGGACTGATCACGCTTTATGGACTGGTCGTGCTGTACAGCGCCTCGGGCCAGAACTGGAATCGCGTCATCGACGGCGCCATCCGTGCCGCGCTCGGTGGCGTCGCCATGTGCGCACTGGCGCAGGTCAAACCTGCCTTCCTGCGCCGGCTTTCCTTGCCGCTATGGGTTCTCGGCGTGATCCTGCTGATCGTGGTCGATATCACCGGCCACATCGGCAAGGGCGCACAGCGCTGGCTCGACCTGGGATTCATCCGTTTCCAGCCGTCTGAAATCATGAAGCTGGCCGTGCCCATGACCTGCGCCTGGTGGCTGCACGAACGGCCCCTGCCGCCAAACATTCCCTCGCTGGCGGCGCTCGCATTCATCATCCTGCTTCCGACTGGATTGACCATCGTACAGCCCGATCTCGGCACTGGTGGCCTCATCCTCATCGGCGGCACCATGGTGGTGATTCTGGCCGGCCTCCAGTTCCGCGTGATCTTCGGGCTTGCTGCCGCGGGCGCCGCTGCCGGCTGGTTCGCCTGGCACTACCTGCTGTACGACTACCAGAAGCAGCGCGTCTTCACGCTGCTCGATCCCGAATCCGACAAGCTCGGCGCCGGCTACCACATCATCCAGTCGCAGATCGCCATCGGCTCGGGCGGCGTGTTCGGCAAGGGCCTGCTGAACGGCTCGCAGGGCCAGCTCGAGTTCCTGCCGGAGCGCACCACCGACTTCATCTACGCCATGGTCGGCGAGGAACTCGGTCTGCTTGGCGCGACAATCCTGTTGCTGCTCTACGTGTTCGTTGTAGGACGAGCCCTGTATCTGGCGGTGGAGACGCAGGACACATTCGCGCGATTGCTGGCCGGCAGCATCGCCCTGACCTTCTTCGTGTACGTGTTCATCAATGCGGGCATGGTCAGCGGATTGTTGCCAGTTGTCGGTGTTCCGCTACCGTTGGTCAGTTACGGCGGAACATCGATGGTGACCCTGCTGGCCAGCTTCGGTATCCTGATGTCCCTCTACTCGCATCGGAAGCTCGTCGCCTCGTGATGCGCAATGCGCCTGCTCTGACAGCAATCCTTCTTTTTTCTTCGGGTTCCGCACTGGCGGACGGCTCGTTCGTCGGTCGCACCCGTTTCGACCTCGATCGCACCGAAATCCAGCAATTCGTCGAAGCAACCGCCGCGACGAACAAGATGGAACCGCTCGACGTCTACCGTTTGCTCGCCAAGGCGGAGCCCCAACCCAAGATCATCGAGCTCATCACCAGGCCCGCCGAGAAAGTGTCGCCCTGGTGGGAGTACCGCAAGAACTTCCTGACCGAGCAGCGCGTGACCGAAGGCATGCAGTTCATGCGCGAGCATCGTGCGCGCCTCGAGAAAGCCCGCAAGGAAACCGGCGTGGCGCCGGAATACATCGTGGCCATCATCGGCGTCGAAACCTACTACGGTCGCATCACCGGCAAATACCGCGTGCTCGATGCACTGGCCACGCTCGCGTTCGACTATCCACAGCGTGGCGAATATTTCCGCGGCGAGCTCGCGCAGTTCATTGCGCTGTCGCGTGAAGAGGCCGTGGATCCGCTGACCGCGCTCGGCTCCTATGCCGGCGCGATGGGCGCGAGCCAGTTCATGCCGTCGAGCTACCGTGCGTACGCCGTTGACGGCGGCAATGACAAACAACGCGACCTGTTCGCCGACTGGGACGACATCATCGCCAGCGTCGCTAACTACTTCAGGAAGCACGGCTGGGTGACCAATGGCCCGGTGCTGGCCGAAGCCTCGCTGCAGCCCGACGCGCCGGTGACCGCCGATCCTGGCAACCTGTCGCTCAATGAAACCGTCGCCGGCCTGAAATCCAAGGGCGTGGACTTCGACACCGCGCAGGCGGAAACCACGCCGGTGCTGCTGATCCCCGCGGAAACGGAGCTCGGGCCCTCCTATCGCGTGGGCTTCAAGAATTTCGAAGTCATCACTCGTTACAACCGCAGCGTGCGTTACGCCATGGCGGTGCACGATCTCGCCACGACCATTGCCGATCGCGTGGCGGCGGCAGGCCCTGCTCCGGGCGGCGAGACCAAGCTGGCGGCGCAGCCCGGTTCGGCGGCCGCGACCCGGTGATGGGAAATGTCCCGCGCGCGGCGATTGCGCTCACACTGACCGCGTTCCTACTCTCGGCCTGCAGTCTCGCCAGGCGGCAGCCGGACAAGCCGCTGCCGGACAAGCAAAGCACCAGCATCCCGTCCGGGTCGGCGGTGCCGCAACCGCCTCCCGATGTCTTCTCGATTCCCGATGCCGTGCCGCGAGCCGAGCCGCGCGGAACGCGTGGCAATCCGCCGTTCTACGAAGTTTTTGGCAAGCGCTACTACGTGCTGGCGAGCTCCGAAGGATTCGTCGAGCGCGGCACCGCCTCCTGGTATGGCCCGGGCTTTCACGCCGCGTCGACCTCGCTGGGCGAACGCTACGACATGTACGCCATGACGGCAGCGCACAAGACTTTGCCCATCCCGGCCTACGCCGAAGTCACGAACCTGAAGAACGGCCGCAAGGTCGTCGTACGCATCAATGACCGCGGACCGTTCGTGGGTGACCGCATCATCGACCTCTCCTACACCGCGGCGGCCAAGCTCGACATGCTGCTCGCGGGCACTGCACCAGTTGAAGTGCGCGTCATCACGGCGCGCGGCGCCGGATCGGCGCTGCCGCAGCCAGGTGTGCCAGCGCCCGTGGCTCCCGCGTTGCCGCCGGTGGCTGTGGTCAACGCCGGTATCAAACCCGGGGCGCCGGCGATGTTCATCCAGGCCGGCGTGTTCTCGGATCACGAGAATGCGCGGCGGCGCGTCGAAGTGCTGCTCGCCTCCGGCATCGAGCTCGCGAGCCTGGATGAGATCCCGAGAAACGAACGCGCACTGCATCGCGTGCGCGTAGGACCGTTCGCCAGCGTCGAGGAATTCGATTTCAACATGAAACGGCTGCGCGAGCTCGGCATCAACGACGCGCGCCTGCTCACCGACTAAAAGGGTGTCAGGCACCGTTTCCCAGGAAACGGTGCCTGACACCTTTTCCAGGCGCGTACAATCGCGCCCTGACGCTTTCCTCGGAGTTCCATGCGATGCCGTCATCCCGGCTGATCTCGTACCTTGCCTGCATTTTCCTTGCTAACAGCGCGCTCGGCGCCGTGCCCATTCCCAAACCGCCGGCCATCGACGCTCGTGCCTACGTGCTCATCGACTTCCAGAGCGGCCGGGTGCTGGCAGCGGAGAAGGCCGACGTGCGGAACGAACCGGCCAGCATCACCAAGGTCATGACCGGGTACGGGGTGTTCCGCGCCGTGCGCGAAAAGCGGCTCAGCCTCACCGACAGCGTCACCATCAGCGAACATGCATGGAAAGCCGAAGGCTCGCGCACCTTCGCGCAGGTGGGAACGCAGATTCCGGTGGACACGCTGATCAAGGGCATGATCGTGCAGTCCGGCAACGACGCCACCATCGCGCTGGCCGAGAAGTTAGGCGGCACCGAAGACGGCTTCGTGCAGATGATGAACGCCTACGCCGCCGAGCTCGGCCTCAAGAACACGCACTTCGACAACAGCTGGGGCGGCCCGGGGCCCACTCACTACATGAGCGCCATGGACATCGCGCTGCTGGCGCGCATCCTGATTCGCGACTACCCGGAAGAGTACAAGCTGTATTCGCTGCGCGAGTTCGAGTGGAACGGCATCAAGCAGCAGAACCGCAATGGCCTGCTGGCGCGCGATCCGTCGGTCGACGGCATCAAGACCGGCCACACCGAAAGCGCGGGTTATTGCCTGGCGAGCTCGGCAACTCGCAACGGCATGCGACTCATCTCCGTCGTGCTGGGCACGCAGTCGTTCAAGGCACGCGAAGACGCGAGCGCCGCACTGCTCAACTACGGCTACACGTTCTACGAAACCGTGCAGGTCAAGAAGGCCGGTGACGTGGTACTCAAGCCCGAGGTTTACAAGGGCGAAGAAGACCGCGTCACGCTGGTTCCGGCGCGCGACGTCTTTGTCACCATCGGGCGCGGCTCGGCCGCGCAGCTCAAGACCACCGCCACCGTGAAAACTCCGGTCATCGCGCCCATCATCGCCGGCCAGACCCTCGGCGAGCTCACCGTATCCGACGGCAAGGACATCATCGCGCGCGTGCCGCTGGTCGCCCAGGCGGCCGTACCCGAAGGCGGCTGGTGGACCCGCATGGTCGACGGAATTTCGCTCTGGATGGAATAGGATTCGAGAGATGGGCGAACCGCTGCCGATCTGCTTCCTCAACGACGATTTTCTGCCGCTGCGCGAAGCGCGCATCTCGCCGCTCGATCGCGGCTTTCTGTATTCCGACGGCGCGTATGAAGTCACGCCCGTGTACGCCGGCCGGCCGTTCCGTTTCGAGCAGCATCACGCCCGCCTGACGCGCAGCCTCAGGGAAATACGCATGGAAGATCCGCTGTCGCGCGAAGCGTGGCGGGATCTGTACCGCGAGCTCATCAGCCGCAATGGCGCCGAATCGTCAGACGCCTATATATATGTGCAGGTCACGCGCGGCGCGGAGCATGGCCGCAACCATGCGCCACTGCCGGACGTGCCGCGCACCGTGTTCGCATTCGTCGCCCCCTGGCCCACCGGTCGGCCCGGCGCGTTCGAGAACGGCATGCCCGCCGTCACGGCCGATGACACGCGCTGGGCGCGCTGCGACATCAAGTCCGTGTCGTTGCTGGCCAACGTGCTGCTGCGCCAGCTCGCGGTGGATGAAAACGCCAGCGAGACAATCCTGATTCGTGAGGGCTTCCTCACCGACGCCAGCGCTTCAAGCGTGCACGTGGTCCAGGGCGGCGTGCTCTGTACGCCACCGAATTCCTGGAAGCTGCTCCCGGGTACCACGCGCGGGGTCATCGAAGAAATTGCGGAAAGGGCTGGCGTCATCTGGCGCTCGGTGGCGATATCCGAGCCGGACCTGCGCTCAGCGTCCGAGATCTTGTTAGGCGCGGCCACGCGCGAGATACAGCCGGTCACCACACTCGATGGCAAACCGGTTGGCGATGGCAAACCCGGGCCCGTATGGCGCAGGCTCTACGATGCATACCAGGCGTACAAACACGAGATCGCGGGGACACCGTGGTAGACGAGATCCCACCGAGCGAGGAATTGCTGAAGTTCCCGACGAGCTACCCCATCAAGGTGGTCGGCCGGCGCAGCGAACACATGCGCGCCAACATCGACGCCATCGTGCGCGCCCACGTGCCCGATCTCACCGCGGATCAGATCAAGGAACGCGAGAGCACGCAGCAGCACTTCCTGGCGATCACCTACACCATCAACGCGCAGAGCAAAGAGCAGGTCGTCGCGCTCGCGCATGCGCTGCAGGCGAGCAAAGACGTCATCATGCTGATCTGACGGCGAATCGC
>DASQJS010000166.1:0-8002 GCA_035630995.1 Steroidobacteraceae bacterium
CTGCCCCTGAAGAGCCTCAAGGCGCTCGTGAACTAGCAATTGCGCGCGCTACGGCGCGTGCATGCATGCTACGAAAGCCCGGCATCGCAAGGTGCCCGGGCTTTTGTGCATTCAAGACTTCAGAAAATCGATGATCAACGGCTTCAGCTCGTGAAGCTTGCCGTGAAAGAAGTGCCCGGCGCCCGCCAGGACATGCAATCGAGGCTTCCGCGGCTGTTCCGCCGCCCAGGCCAGTACCGCCTCGGGCGGCACCACGTCGTCCGCGTCACCCTGCGCCAGCATCCAGTCGCAGTCCGGGTGCGCCACGCTGCCGAGTTCGAAGCGCGCCACGGGCGGGGCAACTGCCACCAGCTTCGCCGGGGCCAGATCTGTCGCGCCGCGCAGCGCCACGAACGCGCCAAACGAGAATCCGCCTAACCACAGCGCCGCACCGGGGAACCGCCGGCGGCCCTCGGCCACGACGGCGGCAAGATCGTCGGTCTCACCGCGACCGTTGTCGAACGTCCCGGCGCTGGCGCCCACGCCGCGAAAATTGAACCGGAAGGCCGGCGCGCCACACTCCATCATCGAGCGTGCCAGCACGTGAGTAACCTTGTTGTTCATCGTTCCGTCGAATAACGGATGGGGATGACAGGCCACACCGAACACGCGCGGCATGGCTGGCGAGTCGTCAGGGAACTCGAGTCTGGTCTCCAGCGGCCCGGCGGGGCCCGCGACCGTCAGCGTCTCGACGCGTGTCACGGCGCCTTGAAGACGGTGTTGTCCTTCATCACGAACACCACCCGCTCCATGGCCGTGATGTCCTCGAGCGGATTGCCCGGCACTCCCACCAGCTCGCCGAGCTTGCCGACGACAATGCTGCCCACCTTGTCATCGAGGTCGAGGAACCTGGCCGGCACGGAAGTCGCCACCCGGATCGCCTCCATCGCCGGCATGCCGCCGTCGACCATGAGCTTGAACTCGCGCGCGTTGTCGCCGTGTTTGCCGACGCCCGTGTCGGTGCCGAAGAGGAACTTCACGCCGGCCTTGTACGCTTTGGCGAACGTACCCTGGATCTGCGGACCTACCTGCAGCGCCTTCGGTCGCACGATGGGCGGGAAGAAGTTCGGGTCCTGCGCCTGGTCGAACACCCAGCGGCCCGCGGACAGCGTCGCGACGTAGAACGTGCCGCGCTCTTTCATGAGTTTCATACCCTCATCGTCCATGAAGGTACCGTGCTCGATGGTGTCGACACCCCCGCGGACGGCGCGCTTGATGCCTTCTGCACCGTGAGCATGCGCTGCCACCTTGAAGCCATAGTCGCGCGAGGTCGTAACCACAGCGCGGATCTCTTCTTCGGTCATCTGCGGATTCAGACCGTTCTTGGCGATCGACAGGACGCCGCCCGTCGCCGTGATCTTGATGGTGTCGGAGCCTTCCTTATAGCGCTGCCGCACGGCCTTGCGTGCGTCCTCGACGCTGTTGATGACGCCGTCATCGGGACCCGGATCGGCCGGAAATTTGCGTGCCCACCCATTGGTGGGGTCCGCATGACCGCCGGTGCTGGCGATGGACTTGCCTGCGGCGACGATTCGCGGACCCGGCACCTTGCCGGCGTTGATCGCGTTGCGCAGTGGAATCGAGGCGCGATAACTGTCGCCAAGGTCGCGCACCGTGGTGAACCCGGCTAACAACGTGCGCTGCGCGTACATCACGCCGTCGATGGCGACGTCACCTTCATTCTTCTTGTAGGTGTCGATCTCGGAATTCTTGCTGTACTCGCTGGTGAGATGGACGTGCATGTCGAACAGGCCGGGCAGCAGCGTGCCTTGCCTGAGGTCGATTACCCGGTCGCCGGCGGCCGGCGCACGAAATCCTGCTTCGATGGCAGTGATCCTGCCGTCAACCACCACGACGGTCTGGTTGGTCCGGACCGTGTCCGAGACCCCGTCGATGACACGGCCCGCGTGGATCAGCGTGGCGGCCTGGGAGGCGGCGCCAGCGCCGAGCAGCAGCGCGAGCGCAAGTCCGCCCAGAAGTCGCATTACTGGATTTCCACCAGCTCGACGTCGAACACCAGCGTCGCCCCCGGCGGAATGACGCCGCCGGCGCCGGCATTGCCGTAGGCCAGTTCCGGCGGGATGACGAGGCGTCGCTTGCCGCCCACCTTCATGCCGACCACGCCCTGGTCCCAACCCGGAATCACGCGTCCGCCTCCGAGCGGGAAGTCGAAGGGTTCACCGCCCACCGAACTGTCGAATTGTTTGCCTTTGTTCTCGGGAGCGGCCGCGTCGTACAGCCACCCGGTGTAGTGCACCAGCGCATTCTGGCCGGATTTGATTTCGGCGCCGGCGCCGGGCGTGAGGTCCGTCTTCGTCAAGGGCATGGCTTCAGTTCCTGTAGATGGAGTGGCTGCGGGTGCAGATGCGGCCGCAGACGCGGCTTCAGCAACCGGCGCGGGCACCTCTTCGCTGTCTGGTTTCTCGCTCCTGCCGCAGGCAACAACGGCCAGCGCGGTCAAAGTCATCGTGACTGTATTGGCCAGCGACTTGCGGTGCATCGCGAGACTCCGGTATTGCGGGAGCGGCATTATTGCAAACAATCTCTACTGCAACCGCATCCACATGCGATTGAGCCGCTGGACGAACGCACCCGGGTCGGGAAGCTGCGCACCTTCGGCGAGCAAGGCCTGCTCGAAGAGCACCAGCGCCAGCTCACCGAAGTCCGCGGCGTCTTCGCGATTCTCCAGGTACTTGACCAGGTGATGCTCGACGTTCAGCTCGAGCACCGGTTTGCCCGAAGGCGCCTTTTGTCCGGCCGCTTCCAGCACGCGACGCAGCGGCGCGGAGATGTCGTGTTCGCCGGCGACCAGCACGGCGGCGGAATCCTTGAGCCGCGTGCTCACGCGCACCTCCGAGACGCGCTCGCCGAGCGCATCCTTGACCCGCTTGAGCAACGGCTTGTTTTCCTTGAGTTGCGCTTCGGCCTTCTCCTTGTCGGCGGCGCTCGCGAGCCCGCCGAGATCCAGGTCGCCGCGCGTCGCGTCCTTGAACTGCTTGCCTTCGAAGTCCTGCAGGTGGTCCATGACCCACGCGTCGATGCGCTTTCCTAACAACAGCACCTCGACGTTGCGCGCGCGCAGGCCCTCGATGGCGGGGTGGCTGCGGGCCGCCGCGAAACTCTCACCGACTACGTAGTAAATCTTGTCCTGGCCCGTCTGCATGCGCGCCACGTAGTCGGAGAGCGAGACTTCCTCGGCATCGCCTTCCCTGTTCGTGGAAGCGAACCGCAACAGCGGCAGCAACTTGTCACGGTTGCCATGATCCTCGGCCAGGCCTTCCTTGAGGACAGCGCCAAACTCGTTCCAGAAGCCCTGGTATTTCGCCGCGTCGTCCTTCGACAGCCTGGCCAGCAGGTCGAGCACGCGCTTGGTCAGCGCGGCGCGCATGGCTTCCACTTCGCTGTCCGATTGCAGCAATTCTCGTGAGACGTTCAGCGGCAGGTCCGCCGAATCCAGCACCCCTTTGACGAAGCGCAGGTACAGCGGCAGGAACTGCTCCGCGTCATCCATGATGAATACGCGCCGCACGTACAGCTTGAGCCCGCGGGCGCCGTCGCGTTGCCACAGGTCGAACGGTGCCGCACCGGGGATGTATACGAGACTGGTGTAATCGCGCTTGCCCTCGACGCGGTTGTGCGACCAGGTCAATGGCTCGCCCGCGTCGTGCGTCAGGTGACGGTAGAACTCGACGTACTCCTCGTCCTTGATCTCCGCCTTGGAACGCGCCCAGAGCGCCGTGCCGCGGTTGACGGCCTCGTACTCGACCGTGGCTTCGCCCTCCTTCGGCATGCGCACGGGGAAGGCGATGTGGTCCGAATACCGGCGCACCAGCGAACGCAGGTGCCAGGCATCGAGAAACTCTTTCGCGTCGTCCTTGAGGTGCAGAACGATGGTGGTGCCGCGCTCTGCGCGCTCGAGGGTCTCCACCGTGAAGTCGCCATCCGCCGCCGACTCCCAATGCACCCCTTCGCTGGCGGACAGGCCCGCGCGCCGGGTCAGGACCTCGACCCGATCCGCGACGATGAACGCCGAGTAGAAGCCCACGCCGAACTGGCCGATGAGCTGCGAATCTTTCTGCTGGTCGCCCGAGAGCTTCTTGAAGAACTCCGCGGTTCCGGAACGGGCGATGGTGCCCAGGTGCGAAATGGCTTCTTCGCGGCTCATGCCGATGCCGTTGTCGCGAATGGTCAGTGTCTTCTTCGCGGCATCCGCTTCGATCGAGATGGCGAGCTCGGTGTCGCCGGCCATCAGATCGGGCTTGCTCAAAGCCTCGAAACGAAGCTTGTCGTTGGCGTCGGAGGCGTTCGAGATCAGCTCACGCAGGAAGATTTCCCGGTGGCTGTACAGCGAGTGGATCATGAGCTTCAGCAGCTCACGGACTTCGGCCTGGAAACCTAACGTTTCCTTGCCCTTGTTTTCGTCGGATTGGGGGGTTGTCATGGCGCCGGCAGACTGCGGGCGCGCAAATCAGAATTCAAGCCCTCGGAGGGGCCTCGGGAATCAACGGGGGTCGATCAGCGCGGGCGGACGGACGTCCAGATGGCCATCGCGGTGTTCTTCACGTAGTACCGGCTGGTGCCTACGAGGTCGTCGATTTCGTCCCAGAGCAGCAGTAGACGTTCCATGGAGCCGATCGTAGGAACATGTCTGCGGCATCGCTGTGTCCGCAGTCACAGTCGTCCGGTCGTTTGGTTGCGCCATACGAGCGGCATCGCTAGTCTTTGGAGTGCTTCACATCGCAACCACATTCTGACAAACAGTCCGAAGGAAGCATGCAACGCATCGTCGTCCTTAACCCTAAAGGGGGCTCTGGCAAGACGACGCTCGCGATCAACCTCGCGGCGTATTTCGCCGGACGTGGCGACGCCACCCTGCTCATCGACCGCGACCCTCAAGGGTCGGCCACGCGGTGGCTGCGCAAGCGCAAACCCCCGCAGCCGGTCATCACCGGCATCGCCACCTTCGAGCACGACGCCCGCACCACGCGCTCCTGGCAGATGCGCGTGCCGGAGGGCACGGAAAAGGTCGTGGTGGACAGCCCGGCCGCGGTTGAAGCGCGCCTCATGCCGGAGCTCACGCGCGACGCGAACAAGATCATCGTTCCGGTGCTTCCCTCGGACATCGACATCCACGCCGCTTCGCGTTGTATCGCCGACCTGCTGCTGGTGGCCAAGATCAAGCGTGCGGAGAATCGCATCGGGGTAATCGCCAACCGGGTGCGCAAGAACACGCTCATGTTCCAGGCACTGATGCGGTTCCTGGAAAAGCTCGAGATCCCGATCGTCGCGACGATGCGCGACTCCCAGAACTACGTGCGTGCCGCCGAGCAGGGAGTCGGCATCCACGAGATGAAACCCTACCTGGTGAAAGAAGACATGGCCCAGTGGCAGTCGCTGCTCGCCTGGCTGGAACCGGAACGGGTGCTCGCGGAACAGCCCGCCCCCATGAACGAGCAGCCCGCGCCTGAAGCCGTCGCGGTTGCGACCGAGGCAGCCATCGAAGACACCGATGGCACGGCGGCACATGACGCCAGGTTCATTACCCAAGCCTGGTGATATAAAACGACGACGGGAAACCCGTAGTCTTTCGCGCAACCGCGGCGCCATACTGCCGCGCGCGTGATCCAGCCCCCGACCCGCAGAAACTCACGGCTCGCGACGCGCAAATCTGTTTGATCGCGCACGTCCGGGAATTCTCATCGATGGCGTTATGCGCGCATGTCGCGATTTCGCCTGCCCCTGATACTCGAAATCTGCGTGCCGATCATGGTGCTGCCTGGCTGCGGCGGCGACGACGCGGCCAGAACCGGCGTGTCGGAAGCGGCCGTGATGCCGACGGGCACCGCGCCGGTCGCGATATCCGCAGGTCTAACCACTTTCGAGGACCAGTGGGTGCGCTCGAAGCTGCAGGCGACCGATGCAGAAGGTGACGCCCTCACCTTTTCGATCGTGCGCGCTCCAGACCACTCGACCCTCTCGCTCGATCCGGTGACCGGTGCGTACGAGTTGCAACCCAACGCGAACTACTTCGGTACGGACGCATTCGAGTTCGCGGTCAGCGACGGCCATGGCAACGCCGCTCGCGCCCAGGTCGATGTTTCGGTGGTGCCGGTTCGCGACCCCCCGGTGATCGACACCCGTGCAATGGCGTCGGTCGTTGCCGCCGGACGCGAGGCGCAACTGAATTTCGGGATATCCGACCCGGATGGTGATGCGGTGGCTCTCTCGGTCTCACAAGTGGGCGGGACTTCAGTGCTGCCGAGTCTGCAGGTCGGCGAGCAAGTAGTGCGATTCGTTGCGCCAGACGTCCCCGCCGCAGAATCGGTGGAACTGTTGTTCGAAGCTGCCGACCCCAGCGGCCTCTCGACCCGCACGCGCAAGGTCATAACTCTGAGCCCGGTGTCGCAGTCGGGAAAATTGTTCACCGTGCTCGGCAGTCCCCAGTCCGCTGGCATGCATTGGGTGATCACCGGCGATGGCTTCACCGCGGGTGAACAACAGGATCTCCTGCGCGCCTCGATCACCCTGGCGGAGAGCGTGGCGGGCGTGCCCGAGCTCGCGCGCCACGCGAAGATCCTGAACGTCCATGTGCTCACCGCGGTCTCGCTCGACAGCGGTGTGACGACGGCGGGCGCTTCACGAACGTTGCGGACGGCGTTCGATGCCATTGTGGGTTGCGCCGATGTCGAACGAGTCGCTTGCGTGAACTGGGGCAAGGTCTACGCGGCCTTGCTGTCGGAACAGGCACCTTTCGACGAAGTGGCAGTGATCCTCAACACCAGCGTCTACGCTGGAAGCGGTTCGAATGAAGGTGTCGTCGTTTCGCGCAATGCGTATGCGCCGGCGATCGCGTTGCACGAGATGGGACACACGATGGCCGGCCTTGCCGACGAATACATCGACGACGTCGCCGCGAGCGCATTCGTGCCGGGGTACCGCGAAGGGCAATTTCCCAACGTGACCACAGCCACCGATCCCGCGCGAATTCCATGGAGACACTGGTTCGCCGATTCCACGCACCTCCCCGACGGACCCGGAGACAAGGGTGTTGGCCGATTCGAGGGCGCGTTCTATTCGGCAAGCGGGTTCTTCCGTCCGAAGCAGGACAGCATCATGAGGTCACTGGAGGGCGCGGTCGGGGAAGTGAATGCCGAAGCGTGGCTGAGAGCGATGTACCGTGCCGTCCCGCCGATCAGCGCCGCCTACCCGATGCAAAGCGTCGTGGCCGGACCCGCGGGCGCCACGATCGAGTTCGAGCTAGTTAGCCCGTGGCCGCCGGAACTGGTGGCGATACGCTGGTTCATCGACGGCCTGGAAGTCGATCAGGCGCGCGGCGCGTACCGGTATGCGTTGCACGCCGACGGTGGCCCGCACGAAGTGCGGGTGTCTGTCGAGGATTGCAGCGGCAGCATCCGGGCTCCGGACGCACGCGAGCACCTGGGTGGGTTCGCCTGGACCGTGCGGAACGAACCGGAACTCCAGGCGCACAAGGCGCAGCCCCAGTCGCCGCGGATTGGTGGGTGGATCCGGATGCGCGTCGACCCGACCGGGCATAACGTCCTGGGGTTGAGTAGCAGCGGGCCGCGGCGCGTGAAGGTCCGGCAATGGGCCGATGCATCAGACTACGAATACGCGCTCTACGACGGCGGAGGTGCGATGGTCTCGCAAGGCCGGATCGCCGACCCGCGCGCGATCCATGGCCCCCTGGCGCCACCCGGGGCGTCGGAGACGGGCCACAGCGTGCTGACGCTGCAGAGTGGTCACTACCTGATCGGGGTTCCAGCCGGAGTCGACGCGCGCAGACTCAGAATTCGGAGATTCGACGGATCGATGAAAAAGACGGCGCAGAGCGAGCAGTGGCTCGATCTGTAGGCGGGTTATTTCTTGGTGGGAGCCGGAACAGGCTCGTCTTCCCAGGAACCCTTCACCTTGTCGGCCCAATGCTTGTAGCTAGACCAGGTGT
>DASQJS010000167.1:0-14365 GCA_035630995.1 Steroidobacteraceae bacterium
TCGCGCTGCTGATCGGGCTGTTCTTGTGGCTGGGCTTGATGGTGCGCGCGCTCTTGCCCGCGTTGCGGCGCAACGACGAGCAAAAGCCCATCCTCACCATGCTCATCATCTCGTCGACCGCGATCGCCGGCTTCTATGGCGCCGCGCTCGGCTACGGGCGGACCACGAACCTCGCGGTGGCCGAGTACTGGCGCTGGTGGGTCGTGCACCTGTGGGTCGAAGGCTTCTTCGAAGTGTTCGCGACCGCGGTCATCGCCTTCCTCTTCACGCGGCTTGGCCTGCTGCGAGTCAGCACCGCAACTGTCGCCGTATTGTTCGCGACAATCGTGTTCCTGTCCGGCGGCGTGCTGGGCACGCTGCATCACCTGTACTTCACGGGCACGCCCACCGCGGTCATCGCGCTCGGTGCGAGCTTCTCCGCGCTCGAAGTGGTGCCGCTGGCGTTCATCGGCTTCGAGGCCTACCAGACCTTCAAGCTGGGCAGCGCGACGCCGTGGATGCGGCGCTATCGCTGGCCCATCATGTTCTTCACCGCCGTCGCGTTCTGGAACCTGGTGGGCGCGGGCCTCTTCGGCTTCCTCATCAATCCGCCGCTGCCGCTCTATTACATGCAGGGACTCAATCTCACGCCGCTGCATGGCCACACCGCTTTGTTTGGTGTGTACGGCTTCCTCGGCCTTGGGCTGATGCTGTTCTGCCTGCGCGGGCTCAAACCCAACGTGCAGTGGAACGAGCGCGCGCTCAACACGGCATTCTGGTCGTTCAACATCGGCCTGGCCGGCATGTCGCTGCTCACGCTGCTGCCCATCGGCCTCATCCAGCTGAACGCGGCAATCGAGCACGGCTACTGGTACGCGCGATCCGCCGACCTCATGCAGAAGCCTCTCATCCAGACGCTGGTGTGGATGCGGGTTCCCGGCGACATCATCTTCAGCGTCGGCGCTTTCAGCATTGCCTGGTTCGTCCTGCGACTCTGGGTCGCACCGAAGCAGGTGGCGGAAGAGCTGCCGGTGGGGACTGAGCCCGCCAACCGCTGAGAACGCGAAGGAATGGTCAGAATCGCCGCATGATCGAGCTCTATCCCGAGATCAAGTGGGTTCACATCGCGGCGGTGCTGACCAGCGGTGGGCTGTTTGCGCTGCGCGGTGTCGCAATGCTCGCCGGAGCGCGGTGGTACATGGCAGCGCCCCTGCGTTACCTGAGCTATACGGTCGACACGGTGTTGCTCACCGCGGCACTCATGCTCGCGACGATGCTTCATCAGTATCCATTCGTTCAGTCGTGGCTCACCGTGAAGGTGCTGCTGCTGGTGGTGTACGTGGTACTGGGCAGTTATGCGCTGAAGCGCGGTGCGACGCGGGCTGCCAGGACGCTTGCCCTCGGGGCCGCGCTGCTGGTGTTCGCGTTCATCATCAGCGTCGCACGCGCGCACGATCCGCGCGGTGTGTTCGCGCTGCCCGGAATGTGAACCTTTCGGGTCGGGTCGCGCCCTGGTCCTACGCAGTCCCGCCGCAAGTCGCGGGTTACTACGTATACACGCGTCAGCCGATCTGAATCAGAGTGCTTGCCGTCACCGCGCGCTAACTATCATGGCGACGGGCAAACTAACTCGAGGTTCCTTACATGGCACGGACTACGATGACGATGTTGCTCGCGGCAGCGCTGCTGCTTGCCGGGTGCGGCGCAACAGACAAAACCGCGCCCTCAAGCGACGTGGCCGCCGATACCGGTGGCTCGCGCAAGGGCGACTTCGGTCCGCCGCAGGGTGAACCCGTCCACGCCGTGCTCACCAGTCCGCCACTGGTTCCGCCGGCCACCAATCGCAAGGCGCCGGCCAAAGTCATCGTCGAGCTCGAAGTCATCGAAGTCGACAAGCAGATCGCCGAAGGCGTGAACTACACCTTCTGGACTTTCGGAGGCACGGTCCCCGGCAGCTTCATCCGCGTGCGCCAGGGCGATACGGTCGAGTTTCACCTCAAGAACCATCCGGGCAGCAAGATGCCTCACAACATCGACCTGCACGGAGTCACCGGGCCCGGCGGCGGCGCCGCATCGAGCTTCACGGCTCCGGGACATCAGTCGACGTTCACCTTCAAGGCCCTGAACCAGGGTCTGTACGTCTATCACTGCGCCACCGCGCCCGTGGGTATGCACGTGGCCAACGGCATGTACGGCCTCATTCTGATCGAGCCGCCCGAAGGCCTGTCTCCCGTCGACCAGGAGTTCTACGTGATGCAGGGCGACTTCTACACCGTCGGCAAGTACCGCGAGAAAGGTCACCAGGCCTTCGACATGCAGAAGGCTATCGATGAAAACGCGACCTACGTGCTGTTCAATGGCGCCGAATCGGCGCTCACGGGACCGAGCGCGCTCAAGGCGAAAACCGGCCAGCACATTCGCATGTTTGTCGGCAACGGCGGTCCGAACCTGGTCTCCAGCTTCCACCTGATCGGCGAAATCTTCGACAAGGTGCAATACGAAGGCGGCACGCGATACCAGGAAAACGTGCAGACCACGCTGATTCCGGCCGGTGGCGCGGTCACCGTCGAGTTTCACACCGAAGTCCCCGGCAACTACGTGCTCGTCGATCACTCGATTTTCCGTGCCTTCAACAAGGGCGCCCTCGCCATTCTCGAAGTGAGCGGCGAGCCGCGACCGGAGATCTACTCCGGCAAGCAGGGTGACGAGGTGTACCTGAGCGACAAGCTGTCGAATCCCGAGGCGGTCGCGACCGCCGCGGTGGCGAGTGCCAGCGGCACACTCACCAGGGAACAGCAGGTGAAGGCCGGTGAGGTGTTGTTCAAGGGCACGTGTTCGGCATGCCACCAGGAGAATGGCGCCGGCATCGAAAACGTCTTCCCGCCGCTCGCCAAGTCTGACTATCTACTGGCGAGCCGCAAGCGCGCGATCGGCGTTGCGCTCAATGGCCTCACGGGCCCGGTGACCGTGAACGGCGTGAGCTACAACTCGGTGATGCCGCCGATGAGCCAGCTCAACGACGACGAGATCGCGAATATCCTGACGTTCACGCTCAACAGCTGGGGCAACAACGGCGGCGTGGTCACCAGTGCCGAAGTGAAAGCGGAGCGCGCGAACACCAAGCGCACCGAGGGAGCCGCGCATTGAGGCTCGCTGGCAACATCACGTTGCTATTCGCGCTGCTGCCAGGTATCACGGCCTTCGCTGGCGGCACCGGCAGCGTGCCGATTCCCGGCGCGAGATTCGAATCGGTGCTCCCCGAAGCGCCCGGAACGAAGATCGCGAACGTCGCACCGTTCCGGCTCGACGTTTCGCTCGTGAGCAATGCGGACTTCGCGCGTTTTGTTCGCGCACATCCGGAGTGGCGTCGAGGCTCCGTCAAGCCGTTGTTGGCGGACGCCGGATATCTTCAGCATTGGGCGAACGCCAACGAGCCGGGCGAAAGTTCCGCCCGCAAGCCCGTGACGCAGGTGAGCTGGTTCGCCGCCAGTGCCTACTGCGAAGCCCGCGGCTCGCGTCTGCCCCGCTGGCATGAATGGGAACTCGCGGCAGCGGCGAGTGACGCCGTGCCTGACGCACGGGCCGATCCCGCGTGGCGGCAGCGCATTCTCGCCTGGTACTCGACATCGGCGCGCGGTGTGCTGCCGGATGCGGGCATGTCACAAGCCAACTACTACGGCGTGCGCGACCTGCACGGAGTTGCCTGGGAATGGGTGCTGGACGCGGGCTCAATGATGGTCAGTGACGACAGCCGCGAGCAGGGTGATCCGGATCTGCAGCGCTTCTGCGGTAGCGGCGCGCTGAGTCTCGAACAGAAGGAGAACTACGCGCTGATGATGCGTATCGCCATGTTGTCCAGCATGAAAGCCTCGTACACGTCGGGATCGATGGGATTCCGCTGCGCAACCGATATCGAGGAACGCCGATGAAAGTCCTTTTGACCTGCGCTCTCTTGCTGGCGGCGAGCCTCGTGAGCGCCGCATCTCCCGAAGCGGCCCCCGGTCCGTCGCTGTACGACCTGAGCGAGCGACTCTCGAACCAGGACGGCGCGCCAGTGGGCCTCGACGTTCATCGCGGCAACAAGGTGCTGGTGTCGATGTTCTACTCGAGTTGCCCCGCAACCTGCCCGCTGATCATCGACACCCTGCGCGCGGTTGAGCGTGGGCTCGATTCTTCCCAGCGCTCCGACCTCCGGGTGCTGATGATTTCCTTCGACCCAGCACGTGATACCGCCGAGGCGCTGCGCGAGCTCGCAAAGACACGGCGTATCGACACCCAGCGCTGGACGCTTGCGCGCGCCGACGACGCTGCGGTCCGGCGAATTGCCGCGGCGCTCGAGATCCAGTACAGGCACCTGCCCGATGGGCAAATCAGCCATTCGAACGTCATCACGGCGCTCGGACGCGATGGAAAAATTCTCGCCCGCAGCACCGAGATCGGACATGCGGATGAAAGCCTGGTGCGCGCGCTCGCGACTGCCCCCTGATCGCGCCCCCGGAGCGGTCCGATTGCGCGGTGCGATTTTGGACACGCGCAACCTATTGAATATATTGGTCACGCGATTAAATTCCGGGGAACCGCGGTTGCCGCGACGGAGTTTGGGATCGGCGGTCGTCTAACCCGCCAGTGCAATCCTTCCGCAAGGACGATTCGTGCAGCCAACGATGTATTCGAGCGAAGCCAGCGAGAGCGGGCGACCGCGGCGTCTCCGCCGCGTGGTCCAGCGTTCATTGCGTGCGCCGCCGAGACTTGCGCGCATCGCGGCGATGCTGATTGCTGCCGCCATGGTCGGCACGGTTTCCGGAGCGTCCCCCTCCGGTCCGGAGTCCCTCGATCTTGCGCGCCATCGCGGCCGTGTGGTCATCGTGGATTTCTGGGCTTCGTGGTGCAAGCCATGTCGCCAGTCGATCCCCTGGCTCAACTCCATGCGCGAACGTTACGGTGCCAGCGGCCTGACCATCATCGGCGTGAACGTGGACGCGGAGCGTGCTGACGCCGATCGCTTCCTGCGAAACGTTCCCATCGAATTTGAGATCGTTTTCGATCCCAACGGCGACCTCGCGAGGCAATTCGAAGTTCAGGGCATGCCCAGTTCCTATGTCTTCGATCGCGCCGGCAAGATGGTCGAAACCCACCTTGGATTTCGCGAGGCAAAGAAGGATGAGAAGGAAGCGGCACTCAGAAATCTGCTGAATCAACCTGTCCGATGATCAAGGAAATCTCATGCGTAAGTTGATCCTGTTCGTGCTCGCCTGCGCTGCCCTTGAAGGATGCGCCAGTCTTGGTGTGCAGCCATGGGAGCGCGAAGTCCTGGCCCGCGATGACATGCAGCTCGATACCAACGCGCTCGACACGGCGTTCGACGATCACATCTATTTCAGCAAGGAAGGCACCAGTGGCGGGCGCGGCTTCGGCGGCGGCGGCTGCGGGTGTAACTGACATGGCTGACAAGGAGATGAAGATCGGCGCCGCGCTTGCGGCGGCCACCTGCAGCTTGTTAGGCACGGCGACGCCTGGAGTTTCCATTGCGGCGGACGCGGAACCCAAGTGGGACATCGAATCCGCGTTTCTGTACTACGGTGAAAGTGATGATCGCGTAAAGGATCTGAGCCTGAGCGCGCATGCCACCCGCGATTTCGGCGACGAGCGAACACTCGGCCTCGACCTCTCCGTTGACTCGCTCACCGGTGCCTCGCCGAGTGGCGCGATAGCCAGCGGTGGCGCACAGACTTTCACCAGCCCGTCGGGCCGCGAGACTTACAGCACGCCCGCGGGTGAGATCCCTCTCGACGACACCTTTCTCGACACCCGGTTCGCGCTCAACGGCAGCTGGTCGCAGCCGCTCGCACGTCTCTACACTGTGAACGCCGGACTCGGGTTCTCTTCAGAGTACGACTACCAGCACATCGGCGCGAACTTCGGTCTGACGCGCGATTTCAACCAGCGCAATACCACGCTGAGCGCGGCGCTCGCGTACGCCCAGGACACCGTCAAGCCCGTCGGTGGAATACCTCTGCCGCTGGCGCAAATGACCGATGTCGTGGATGACGACGTCTCGCCGGGCAATCGCGGCGATGGCAGCGATACCAAGAACGTCCTCGACGTGCTGCTCGGAGTCACCCAGGTGCTCGGCCGGCACTCGGTACTGCGCGTCAATCTCTCGTATTCCGATTCGAGCGGTTATCTCACCGATCCTTACAAGATCCTCAGTGTCGTCGACCCTGTCACCGGCGATCTCATTGGGCGAACGCCGGCGCCCGGCGCATCCGGTCCCACTGGCGTTTATCTTCATGAGAGCCGCCCGGATTCGCGCCGCAAGGAAGCGTTGTACGCGGAGCTGCGCCACGACTTTTCCGGCAAGGTGCTGCAGGTGGGCTATCGTTACTCCACGGACGACTGGGAAGTGGATTCGCACACGGTGGAATCGCGCCTGCGACTGCCGTTCGGATCGTCCAGCTATCTCGAACCACACCTGCGCTACTACCAGCAGACCGCGGCGTCGTTCTATCGATACAGCCTGGCGAATGTCACGCCCCTGCCCGGCTTCGCCTCGGCCGACGCTCGCCTGTCCGAGATGAACGCACTCACGTTTGGGCTCAAGTACGGCCACGTGAATGCCGGAGGCAACGAATGGAACGCGAGACTGGAACTTTACCGGCAGACGGCCAAGGCTCCGAACGAAGTGCTGATCGGCAATCAGATCGGCAACGCGCAGATGCCGGACTTCGACGCGGTGATCCTGCAGTTCGGTTACCACTTCAAGTTGTAGAGCTTTCACACGACGACGAACTGTGGATAGGCCGTTTTCGCGCCATGGGCGGGCCTTGCGAGGTACTCGCGGAAGTGGCCGATGAGACGGAGGCACGCAAGATTACCGAAAGCGTGGCTGCCTGTGCGTGGCGCGTCGAGAACAAGTTCAGCCGTTATCGGTCGGACAACATCGTCGCGCGCATCAATACCGCGGGCGGCAAGCCCGTCGAAGTCGACGTCGAAACCGCGAACCTGCTCGATTTCGCGGCGCTGATGCACCGGTTATCCGATGGCCTGTTCGACATCACCTCGGGCGTGTTGCGTAAGGCATGGACCTTTGATGGCGGCAGGCGATTGCCCACGCAATCCGGGATCGACGCACTGCTTCCGCTCGTGGGCTGGTCGAAGGTTCGCTGGGTCCGCCCGATGATCGCCTTGTCTCCTGGTATGGAGATCGATTTCGGCGGCATCGGCAAGGAATATGCGGTCGATCAGGCGACGCAACTTGCGGCGCAAATGAGCAGCGCCGCGGTACTCGTCAACTTTGGCGGCGATCTCGCTGTCACACGTTCGCGCAAGGAGAATCGGGCGTGGCGCGTCGGCATCGAAAGCATCGATGCAGGCGACCGACGCGCCGCGATGCTGGTGGACCTGGCGGCCGGTGCGTTATCAACCAGCGGCGATACTTACCGGTATGTCGAGTCGGAGGGCCGGCGACTGTCACACATCCTCGATCCGCGGACCGGGTGGCCGGTGAACGGCGCACCGCGCTCGGTCACCGTCGCCGCGCCCACGTGCACCAACGCGGGCATGCTCACCACGCTCGCCATGCTGCGCGGACCGGGGGCCGAAGCATTCCTGGAATCCGAGGGGGTGCGGCACTGGGTGCAGAGGGGTACGTAGAACTCCGGACAGGTTAGGCGTTGCTACGAATCGCGAGATCGCCCGGTCGCGCCCACGATGCGTTCCTCAGGAGCAACACCGAGGATCGCAATATGAAAGCCATCCGCAAGATTCTGGTAGCGGTGAAGAACCCGGATGCGCGTCGCCAGCCAGCCATCGACAAGGCCATTCGCATTGCAAAGACGATTGGTGCGTCGATCGAATTTTTTCATGCGATTGCGGAACCGGTGTTTCTCGAAGTTCAGCCTCTCACCGGCCATACCATCGCGGAGCTCAAGCGCGAGGCGCTCGAGATCCGGCAGAAGCGGCTGGACAAGCTGATTGCGCAGGCGCGCAAGCTCGGTGTGGAAGCTGAGGGTTCAGTCGAATGGGATTTCCCTCCGCACGAAGCAATCGTCAGGCGATCGGTACGCTGCCGCGCGGATCTGATCATTGCCGAATGTCACGAAGGGCGACGACTGGGGTGGCTGATGCGTCTCACGGACTGGGAGCTTTTGCGGGCAAGCCCGGTACCCGTATTGCTGCTCAAGAGTGCCCGGCCGTGGCGCCGGCACATCGTGCTTGCTGCCGTTGACCCTTCTCATGCTCATGCGAAGCCATCCCGCCTGGATTCACTGATCGTCGAGCATGCCGCGCAGCTCGCCGGTGCTCTGCGTGGCTCATTGCATGTGATGCACGCGAACTATCCACAGGTGCTTGGCTTGACGCTGGGAGACCCGGCAATTGACGCTTTGACACTCGCGGCGACGTACGAACAGCAGAAGGCCAAGAGTCGAGAAGACTTCGACCTTTTCGCCAAAAAAGTAAAGATACCGCGTGGTCGACGGCACGTGATCGACCGCGACCCGGTGACGGGAATTTCCACCGTGGCGCGAAAGGTGCGAGCCGAAGTGGTGGTGATGGGTGCCGTATCGCGTTCCGGATTGAAAAGAATATTCATTGGCAACACCGCGGAGCGGGTACTCAACAGTTTGCCCTGCGACGTCCTGGTTGTGAAACCGGCGCATTTCGAGAAACGTGTGGCTGCGAAGTCTCGCGGCATGCGCATGATCGCGCCGCAGCCTCTCATGCCGCTGCCGGTCTGAGGGTTCCGCCGAACGGAGCGTGGATACTAGTCAACCGCAGCAGCCGACATCTCTTTTAGATAGCCTACACACAGCGCGGTGAGGTGCAGCTTCAGTCTTTCGAACGTGTTGCGATCACCACCAGCCTCGATGGTCGCCCGCGTGGGTCCCACGATGGATGCGATCAACACGCCACTCACCAGTTGTGGCTGCGCAAAGTGCGCGTCACTGGCCGTTATCAACATGTCGTGCACTGCCCGGGCACAGCGAATCGACTCCTCTTTGACGATGGCATCGGCATTCACCGCCGCGGACGGCAGGTAGAGCGCGCGGGATACTTCCGGCCTGCGAGTCTTTGCATCGACGAAGGCGGTCATCATCGTCGCGCACATTTCGCCGATCGACTTTCCATGCATCGAATCGCAAGCCGCGATCGTGGCGTCAGCAACCTGACCGACATGCCGCTTTACGACTGCCGCCATCAGGGCACGTTTGTTCGGAAAGTATTGGTAGAGAGAACCGACGGAAACGCCGGCCCGGTCGGCAATCTGGATAGTGGTGATCCTGTCGAGCCCGTTGGCGAGCAGGACCTGAATAGTCGCTTCGAAAATAGTATCGATGGTGACGCGCGACCGTCGCTGTTGCGGCTTTTTCCTTGGGCTCAGCGATTCGGTTCGGTTGCGTGCCATATGCGAATATTCCCGCCATTCCGATTTGCGCAAGATACCTCGCATGCACACATACCAATATCGATTTCACTTCGTGCTGGCCGTCGCCGGCGTGCTGCTGGCAGGCCAGAGCGCGGCTTGCGAACCGCCGCCTGGATTCGTCAATCCGCCGCGTCCCGAAATCGCGCCGCTCGAGGATCTGTTGAGTCACACGGAGGTGAAGGAGATTGCCAGGCCGCTCTCGGCCGTCATGCAGGCGGCCAATCGTCCGCTGCGGATTGATGCGACGAAAGACCTGGCCGGTGTCACCGGCACCTTCAGGCTGTCGAACGGCCCCTATGGCACTGTCGGCGCACGCCGGCTTGTCTGCAAAACTGACGGAACCATCGCCGTCGAAGAAGTGCTGCTCACGGAATCGAACGGCGATGGCTCACGTTTCAGGTATGTGGTCTGGAACCACACCGGTGCGAAGTATCGTGACGTCGACTATGCCGTGGGTGAGTTCGTCCGCTCGCAACCCGAGCCCGGCAAGACTCTGGTCAACTGGACGTATCGATTCGCTCTCAAGAGCGGGCTCAGCGAAGAGGAAAGGTCCCGATTCCAGAAGGTCTTTCTCGAGCGCGAGCTCTCATTGTGGATGCGCACGCAACTAGACCGGGATGAACCAAATGCCGAGGCCAAGCCCTGAACGGACGTCAGTCTGCAGTCGCGAGGCGCGGAGTCATGACCTGTTCGGCGAAATTGTTTCGTCGACGCGGAACCCCTATCCTTCAGCGACGACTCTTCTCACCAGACGGGAGATGACAACGATGTTGAACAGGCGCGGAGTTATTTTGGGCGTGGCGACTGGTGTTGCCGCGATGGCGGCCTCGGCCGAGACGGCAAAGGCGGAAGCGGAACCGACGATGAGCTTCAACGTGGTATACCCGAATCACGAGGGTGCACGTTTCGACACTAGCTACTATCGGTCCACGCACATCCCGCTGGTGATGAAGGTCATGAAAGCCGCCAACGTCATGCTCATCGAGGGCGTCCCGAACGGTAGTTCGGCCGCACCGTACGCGATGATTGCCCACTTTCAATTCGCCTCGTCCGAGGCCATCAAGGCCGCTCTCGCCAATCCCGCAATGGCCGAAGTCCGGGCCGATGTCGCCAGGTTCACCGACATCAAGCCGACGATCATGCTGGGCAAAACGACGTAGAGCCGACGAATCGTACGTAGATCGCATTTATTGCACGGAACCGTGTGTCGCGGCCGGGATTGCAGTAGTTTTCGGCCTGGTCAACGACCCAAACTGATGCTCGAACAAAAAATCAATGAGATGTTCGGCGACGACGGCCCCACCAGGTTCGGAACCGGGTGGTGGAGCGGCGTCCTGTCGGCGTTTTTTGGAATGCTGGCATTCGGGGCGGTTATCTGCCTGCACTTCCCCCAACTGCTCTCCTCCCCCGAGCTTCGCCCTTACTACCCGATGGACCTGATGCGCCTGTTGATCCAGGCGGTCATCGTGGGCGCAATTCTCTGCGGCGTGATCTCCGCGATGTTGCGAAAGAAGAAGGTCCTCGCTTTGACGGGGTTGCTATTCGCGCTGGGCGCGACTCTGCTGGGCGGATCGAGTGTTCCTATTAATGCCGATCTGCACGGTGGTCCGGCAATCGGCCTGGACTGGTTTCTGCTCGACATTCTGTTGATGACGCTCATCTTTTCTCCGATCGAAGTCCTTTGGCCCGCCTATCCGCAGCAGAGCGTCTTTCGCAGCGAGTGGCTGAACGACATCGTGTATTTCCTGTCCACGCATTTGCCGATCCAGATCACGAGTTTCCTGATCCTGCTGCCAGCCACACAGCTCACGACAAGGCTGAACGTCGCGTTCATTTCGGAGGCGGTGGGCAAACTACCCTGGCTGGTGCAGTTCCTGCTGGCGATCCTGGTCGCGGACCTGGCCCAGTACTGGATTCATCGCGGTTTCCACAAGATTTCATTCATGTGGCGCTTTCATGCAATCCACCATTCCTCCAGGGCGCTCGACTGGATTGCGGGCTCACGCGCCCATCTCGTGGAAGACGTCGTGGTGAGGGGCGGCATCCTCATTCCGATGATGCTGATATTTCCGCAAAGCATCAACGTGGCCTATCTGTTCTTCGTGAACTTCCATGCCACCTGGGCGCATTGCAATTTCGGCCCGACGGTCAAGTGGCTGGAGCCGTTCCTGATCCAGCCACGTTTCCACCACTGGCATCACACCTCGCAGGTGGAATCCATCGACAAGAACTTCGCGATCCACTTTCCGTGGATCGACAAGATCTTCGGAACGTATTACTTCCCGAAGGACAAGTGGCCGGATGAATACGGCCTGCACAACGAGAAGCTACCGCCCGGTTTCTGGGGGCAGTTCTTCTATCCTTTGACGCCGCGGAAGTCGGCCTAGAATTCCAGCGCCTTCAACGGAATGTCCTTCGGCAACACCGCGCCGTAGTTCGAAGCCTTCACCAGCCCCAGTTTCTTCATGACCTTGACCGTCATGAAACCGAAGTCGAACTCCGAATCCTCGTGGCTCAGCCGCAGGAATTGCGGCGAATGGTGGTGGTTGTTCTGCAGGCACGCGCTGAAGGTGGCCATCACGGGCAACCAGTCGCCGATGTTCATCGCATTGTCGTCGTCCTCGTAGCGGCGATATCCCCAGCGCTTTTCGTGAGTCCAGTAGTTCTGGACCATGTTGACCCACACCGCGAACACGCGCGTGCCAACCCACAGCAGCGCAGCGAACGGCAGGCTGCCTACCAGCCACCACAGCAGCACGAAGTTGCCTGCCTGCGTCACCACGAAGAACACCGGGTTCGCCGCGAGGCGCATGGGCCAGGTCTGGAGGATGGCGTCGTTGGCCACGTTGACGTCGGTCTTGTAAGGGAAATTGCACAGGTGCAAGGTTTTCCAGAAGCCGTCGGCGGCGAGCTTGTTAGGGTCGCCGGGATGATCTGAATACTTGTGGTGCAGGCGATGGCGATTCACCCAGGTGATGGGATCGATATAGACGCCGAAGGCATTGTTCACGAGCGTGAGGCTCTGGACGAACCATTCCCGGTAGTCGAGCGCACGATGCGCGATGCCCATGTGAATGACACAGGACAAGTACAGCCCTGCGAAGAACCAGCACACCACGAGATAGGCCATGCCGACCGCCAGACCCACCCAGGGACCGAGATGCGCCGGCGCGAAGTACGCGGAAGCCACCGCATAGATCAGAAGACACGCATACCCGACCGCGTTATAGATCTTCATTTACTCCCTCCCGAAAGTTGGCCGCCAAATTCTACGTCGCGTAGCGGATCATTGAGGCAGTATTGGCGTCAAGGCATTCGTGGGAGAGCTAGCTATGCCGCTTGCTGATATTCCAATCGTTGTCGCCAGAGACGCCGAGCCCGCGAAAGCGCGCAGCGTCCCGCCGCCGGCCCGAAGTGCCTCGGAGCCCTACCGGGCTTACAAGCCACAACCCTTTACCCGCGAGGAACGCGACAAGGTCACGATTCTTTTCGGAAACCTGCACTGGCGCGCGGAGCGGGTCATGCAAGGTGTGTTTTCGAACCTCGGCTACCGCACGCAGATATTGCCGACCGCGACGCGCGCGGACCTGCTCGCGGGGCGCGAAGTCGCCGACATCGGTCAATGCTGTCCCACCAGTTTCACCACCGGCAACCTCGTCAATACTCTGCGCAGCGAAGCCAGGCGCATCGGGCCTGAGGAAGTCTCGAAGAACTTCATCTACCTCACTGCCGGTTCCTGCGGCGCCTGCCGCTTCGGTCAATACCACCAGAGCTATGAACTCGCGCTGCGCAACTCCGGCCTTTCCGGGTTCCGCATGTTCCTGATGGGGCAGGGAAATCTCGACCAGGGTGCGGCAGACGGCGGCGGGCTCGATCTCAATCTACCGCTCCTTCTCGGGTCTGCATGGTCGGTGTTGCTTGCCGACGTGGTGCAGGACATCGAATACCAGACCCGTCCCTATGAGACGAAGTCGGGCGAAACCGTGCGTGCCTCGAAGGACGCCATCGAAATTCTGCATCGGGCGATGCTCGAGCGGCCTGCGCGGGGCAAGAAATGGCGTTCGCTCGCCTGGCACCTGGCCTCGCCTTACTTCGTCAATGCGATGAAAGACGTCCGCCGGCGCTTCGACGAGGTCGAGGTCGATCGGCTGCGCATGAAGCCCAAGGTGAAGATCACCGGCGAGTTCTACCTGCAGACCGTGGAAGGCGACCCCAACTACAACATTCACCGCTGGCTGGAAGCGGAAGGTGCGGAGGTCTACCCGGCGGTGATCGTCATCTGGTTCGACTACCTGATGCGCATGGCCGCGCAGGATTTCGAAGACCACATCGGCATCAACCGCGGCGCATATCTGAAGATGAAATCGATTCACACCGCGCAGGGATTACTACGCTGGACCTATGGCCGCATGCGCAACGCGCTCGGCGGTGTTCCGCACGAGCTGCCGCACCAGTCCACGTTGCGCGATCTCGCCAGGCCCTACTACCACAGCCGGCTGAACGGCGGCGAAGGCGACATGCTGGTCGGCAAGGCGCTGTGGGCGCACCAGAAGAAGAAGGCGCACATGATCTGCGAACTCTCTCCCTACTCCTGCATGCCGAACACCATGAGCATCGGAGCGATGTCGGCGGTAGTCGGAAAGCATCCGGACCTGCTGTACGCACCGCTCGAGATCAAGGGCGACGCCGAAGTGCATGCGCTGTCGCGCTGCCAGATGATCCTGACCGAAGCGAAGAAACGCGCGCAGAAGGAATATGACGAAGCGTTGGCGCGCACCGGAAAAACCGCGAATCAATTGAGAGAACGCGAGACCGCGGAAATGCGGCGCGCCACCTACCGTGTGCCGCGCTACGGCGTGGTGGGTACGGCGGCCAACTACGCACTGCATCTGGCGCAATGCCCCCCGAAATGATGATCGTTGGCCTCGACGTCGGGTCCACCACCGTCAAAGCGGCGGT
>DASQJS010000168.1:0-4189 GCA_035630995.1 Steroidobacteraceae bacterium
TTCTTGTGGAGACGCAGCTGCGTCTCTTCGCGCGCGTTCAGACGGATCGCGACCTGCTTCAGGTTCAGCAGAATGTCGACGACGTCTTCCTGCACGCCTTCGATGCTCGTGTACTCGTGCAACACGCCGTCGATCTCAGCCTCGGTGATTGCACAACCGGGCATGGACGACAGCAGCACGCGCCGGAGCGCGTTGCCGAGAGTGTGGCCAAAGCCACGCTCGAACGGCTCGATCACGACCTTCGCCTGCTTGGCAGTGGTCGGGGTAACTTTGACGACACGCGGCTTCAGGAATTCGCCAACGGATGCCTGCATGGAGGACTCACCTGCTTGGTAGCGGTTAGGACTGCGAGCGCTCGCCTCGTTACAGCGATAACGCCTGCAGTGAACTAAAGAAACGACTACTTCGAATACAACTCGACGACGAGATTCTCGTTGATGTCGGGCAGAATCTCTTCGCGGTCGGGCAGCTGCTTGAACGTGCCGGTAAATTTCTTCTCGTCGACCTCGACCCACGCCGGGAACCCGACCTGGGACTTGATCTGCAGGGCTGTCTGGATGCGCAGCTGCTTCTGCGACTTCTCACGCACGGCGATTACGTCGCCCGCCTTGCACTGATACGAGGCGATAGTGACCTTCTCGCCGTTCACCTGGATCGCCGCGTGGCTCACCAGCTGGCGCGCCTCGTTGCGCGTCGCTGCGAAGCCCATGCGATAGACCACGTTGTCGAGCCGTCCCTCGAGGAGCTGCAGGAGCGTTGCGCCTGTAGCACCGGGCCGGCCAGAAGCCTTTATGTAGTAGTTGCGGAACTGTCTTTCAAGTACCCCGTACATGCGGCGCAGCTTCTGCTTCTCGCGCAGCTGCACGCCGTAGTCGGAAAGACGACCGCGACGCTCGCCCTTGACGCCGCCGGGCGGCACTTCGAGCTTGCACTTCGACTCGAGCGGTTTCACGCCGCTCTTCAGGAACAGATCCGTTCCCTCACGACGCGACAGCTTGCATTTCGGACCGAGATAACGAGCCATGAATCTTCCTCTACACCCGCCGCTTCTTGGGCGGGCGGCAGCCGTTGTGCGGGATCGGCGTGACGTCGGAAATGTTGGTGATCTTCAAGCCGCAGGCGTTGAGCGCGCGCACCGCGGACTCGCGGCCGGGGCCCGGGCCCTTGACGCGAACTTCGACCATCTTCACGCCGTGTTCCTGCGCGGCCACGCCAGCCTTCTCAGCGGCGACCTGCGCGGCGAACGGCGTGCTCTTACGCGAGCCGCGGAAACCGCAGCCGCCCGACGTCGCCCACGACAGCGTGTTGCCCTGGCGGTCGGTGATCGTGACGATCGTGTTGTTGAAGGACGCATGCACGTGCGCAATTGCGTCCGTGACGTGCTTCTTGACCTTCTTGCGACCGGGCTTCTGGGTGCCACCGCCCGCCTGGCCCTGCTGTTGCTTCTGATCAGCCATAGTTCCTCTGCAAAACCTTTATGCCTTACCGGCCGGCGAATTCATCTTGATCGCCGCCTTGCGCGGGCCTTTGCGTGTGCGTGCGTTCGTGCGCGTGCGCTGACCACGCAGCGGCAAGCCGCGACGATGACGGATGCCGCGGTAGCAACCGAGGTCCATCAGGCGCTTGATGTTCATCGACACTTCGCGGCGCAGATCGCCTTCGACCGTCAGCTTGCCGATCTGCGAGCGCAGTGCTGCGACTTCAGACTCGGTGAGGTCCTTCACGATGGTGTTCGGCTTCACGTTGGCGCCCGTGCAAGCCTTGAGCGCCTGCGTGCGACCGACGCCAAAGATCGAGGTGAGCCCGACCCAGACGTGCTTGTTCATCGGAATGTTGATGCCGGCTATACGAGCCATTTTGGTGAGCTCTCGTGCGCGTGAAGAAAAGCGCGGAAATTTATACCAAAAACCTTAGAAACTCAATGCTTTAAGAGTCGGGCTAAAGCCCGACCTACGCACCCATCAACCCTGCCGCTGCTTGTGGCGGGCGTCCGAAGTGCAGATGACATAGATGACCCGCTTGCGGCGGACGATCTTGCAGTTCTTGCAGATCTTTTTGACTGAGGCACGAACTTTCATGACAAAACAACTCCTTACGACTGCCCTGGACGGCCATAGCCGCGCAGGTTGGCCTTCTTCATCAGGCCTTCGTACTGGTGCGACATCAGGTGCGCCGCGACCTGCGCCTGGAAGTCCATGATCACGACGACCATGATCAGGAGCGAGGTGCCGCCGAAATAGAAGGGCACGCTGAAGCGCGACATCAGCACTTCCGGCAGCAGACACACTGTAGTGACGTACAGGGCGCCCCAGACGGTCAGGCGGGTCAGCACCTTGTCGATGTACTCGCCCGTCTGCTGGCCTGGGCGGATGCCCGGGATGAAGGCGCCGGACTTCTTCAGGTTCTCGGCCGTCTCGCGCGAGTTGAACACCAGCGCGGTATAGAAGAAGCAGAAGAAGATGATCAGGCCGCCGTACAGGATCATGTGCGCCGGCTGACCGGGGGTCATGGCCGCCGAGACGTTCTGCAGCCAGCTGAATCCGCCCGAGGTGCCCGACCAGCTGGCAATCGTCGCCGGGAACAGCAGCAGGCTGGAGGCGAAGATCGGCGGGATCACGCCCGACATGTTCAGCTTGAACGGCAGGTGCGTGCTCTGGCCCGCATACATGCGGCGGCCCTGCTGGCGCTTCGCGTAGTTCACCTGGATGCGACGCTGACCGCGCTCGACGAACACGACGAAGGCCGTCACGCCGATGATCGCGGCGAACAGGATCAGTGCGAACGCCGGGTTCATTTCGCCGGTGCGGACGATCTCCAGCGTGCCGCCGACAGCCGATGGCAGACCGGCGACGATGCCGGCCAGGATGATCATCGAGATGCCGTTGCCAAGGCCGCGCTCGGTGATCTGCTCGCCCAGCCACATCAGGAACATCGTTCCTGCGATCAGGGTGATGGTCGCGGAGAAGATGAATTGCGGGCCCGGGTTGATCACCACGCCCTGGTTCTGGAACGCGTACGCCGCCGAGGCGCCCTGCACGGTCGCCAGCAACACGGTGCCGTAGCGCGTGTACTGGGTCAGCTTACGGCGGCCCGACTCGCCTTCTTTCTTGATCGCGGCGAGCTGCGGCATGACCACCGCCATCATCTGAATGATGATCGACGCCGAGATGTACGGCATGACGCCGAGCGCGAAGATCGACAGACGCTCCAGCGCGCCGCCCGAGAACATGTTGAAGATGTCCAGGATCGTGCCCTGCTGCTCCTGGAAGAAGCGCGCGAGGGCAACCGGGTCGATGCCAGGTGCCGGAATGAACGTGCCGACGCGATAGACGACCAGCGCACCCAGCAGGAAAAACAGGCGCTGACGCAGCTCCGCAAAGCGGGTCATCTCTCCGAATGCGGAGAGCGAAGCAGTGCTGGCGGTTTTGCTGCTGGTGGCCACTGAAACTTACTCGATCTTCCCGCCGGCGCCTTCGATGGCGGAGCGCGCACCCTTGGTGACGTGGACGACTCCGTTAGTCGACATGACCGTCACGGCCCGAGCCACGGTGCCGGACAAGACGATACGCGCGCGCAGGGACTGCTCCGGAATCAGGTTCGCGGCTTTCAGGGATGCAAGGTCGATGAGGTCGCCCTTGATTTTTGCAAGCTCCGACAGGCGCACTTCAGCAACCAGCGGTGCAATTTTCGAGCGAAAACCGACTTTGGGCAGGCGGCGCTGCAGCGGCATCTGGCCGCCTTCGAAGCCGACCTTGTGATAGCCGCCTTTACGCGCGCGCTGGCCCTTGACGCCGCGGCCGCAGGTCTTGCCCTGGCCGGCGGAGGCGCCGCGTCCGACGCGCAGTCGGATTTTCTTGCTGCCCGTCGCGGGCGACATGTCATTCAGACGCATGGTTACGCTTCCTCAACCTTCAACAGGTGCCCGGACGCGCGAATCATGCCGCGCACTTCCGGCGTGTCGGCGACCGTCGCGGTGTCGCGGATGCGGCGCAGGCCGAGCCCGCGCACGGTCGCGCGGTGCGACTTCAGCTGCCCGAAAACGCTCTTCACGAGCGTCACCTTGATCTGTTTATTGGCCATGGCTCGATGCTTCCGGATCAGCCCAGGATCTCTTCGACGCGCTTGCCGCGCTTCGCGGCGATCTCGTCGGGCGACTGCGTGCTGGTGAGCGCGTTCATCGTCGCGCGCA
>DASQJS010000169.1:0-12850 GCA_035630995.1 Steroidobacteraceae bacterium
ATTGCAGCGCGCTGGGGACGAACACCGCCGCGAGCACCACCGAGATCGCGATGATGGGGTTGGTGATCTGCGTCATCGCCTTGCGCGTAGCTTCCTTGGGCGACAAGTGCTCCTCGCGCATGATGCGTTCGACGGATTCAATGACCACGATGGCATCGTCGACCACGATGCCGATGGCCAGCACCATGCCAAACAAGGTCAGCTGGTTGATCGAGAAACCGAAGATCGACATGCCGATGAATGCGCCCATCAGCGCCACCGGCACCACCAGCGTGGGAATGAGGGTGGCGCGGAAGCTCTGCAGGAACACCAGCATGACGATGAACACCAGCGCCACGGCGATGCAGAGCGTGACGACCACCTCGTGAATCGCGGCGTTGATGAACAGCGTCGCGTCGAAAGGCAGGAACCACTCCACGCCGGCCGGGAAGCTGGGCGCGAGTTCGTCCATGCGCTCCTTGACCAGCCTGGCGACATCGAGCGCATTCGCACCGGGTGACAGAAGAACGCCGAAACCGGCGACGGGCTGGTCGTTCAATCGTACGTCGAACGAATAGGTGTTGAGACCGAGCTCGACGCGCCCGACGTCCTTCAGCCGCACGCTGGTGCCGTTCGGCTCGGTGCGCAGGATGACGTTTTCGAATTCCTCTTTGGAACTGAACTGCGCTTCCGCCGACACGGGCGCCACCACCTGCTGTCCCGCGACGGCAGGCTGTTCACCCAGCGCGCCGGTCGCGAACTGCACGTTCTGGCCACGCACGCGGGCGAGAACATCGGCGGCACTCATGCGGAAGCTGCGCAGCTTGTCCGGATTCAGCCAGATGCGCATCGAGTATTCGGCGCCGAACTGCTGCGTCTGTCCCACTCCCGGGATACGCGAGATCGGGTCGAGCACCTGGGCGGCGACGATGTTGTTGAGCACGTCCGAAGGCACGCTGTTGTCCTTCGAACGCAGACTCACGGCCATGAGGAAGCCCGAGTTCACCTTCGCCACCTGCAGGCCCTGCAACACCACGTCGCGCGGCAGGCGCGGCTCGGCCAGTGTCACGCGGTTCTGGGTCTGCACCGCCGCGGTGTCGGGATTCGTGCCGGACTCGAAGAAGAGCGTGATGCTGCCGCCGCCATTGGAGGACGACGAGGAGAAGTACATCAGGTTGTCGATGCCGGTGAGCTGCTGTTCGATGACCTGGATGACCGTGCGCTCGACCACGTCGGCGTTGGCGCCAGGGTAAGTCGCGTTGATGGAGACCTGTGGCGGCGCGACGTCCGGGTACGCTTCCGCCGGCAGCTCGCGAATGGCGAACACACCACCGAGGGTGATGATGATGGCGATCACCCATGCGAATACCGGGCGATCGATGAAAAATTGCGGCATTGGAGTCAGCCCTGCGAGTAGTGTGGCGCTAACTAGCGGTGGCTGCAGCGGAGCCTTCGGCAGGCTTCTCTTGCGGAGCCGCCGCTGGAGTGGCCGGAGCTTCAACGCCCTCCGCCTGTGCCGGCTTCGCCTTCACAGGCATGCCCGGCCCGATCTTCTGCAGATTGTCGACGATGACCTGGTCGCCGTCGGCGAGACCGCTGGAGATCACCCAGTCGCCGCCAACGGCCGAGGCAGTCACGATGCGCTTCTGCGCCACCATGCCGTCGCCGCCGGCGACCAGCACGAACGGACCCTGGCCGTCACGCTGCACCGCGAGTTGCGGCACGCGGAACCCCTTGTTCAAGGTTCCGACGGAGAGCCGCACCTTCACGTACATGCCCGGCAGCAGCACGCGGCCGGGATTCGCCACCCTGCCCCGGAACGCCACAGAGCCGGTAGTCGGGTTCACGCTGTAGTCGGAGAAATCGAGCGTGCCCTTCTCCTCGTAAAGCGTGCCGTCGTCGCGTAACAGCCGCACCTCGGCGAGGTTGCCCTGGGCAAGCGTCACGTCACCCGATGCTTGCGCGCGCATCAGGCGCTCGAAGTCGGATGCCGGCTGGTCGAAGAACACGAAGATGGGATCGACCTGTTCGACGGTAGTTAGCAGGGTCGCCTCGCCCTGCCCGACCAGCGCGCCTTCCAGCACACGCATCTGCCCGGCGCGGCCGGAGATGGGCGCGGTGATGGTGGCGTAGCCAAGGTTGATGCGCGCAGTCTGAACCTGCGCGCGGGCCGCGGACACCTGCGCGGCGGTCGAGCGTTCGAGCGCCGCGGAATCGTCGAGCTGCATGCGCGACACCAGGTTCTGCTTCATGAGCTCCCGGTTGCGATCGGCGGTCACCTTCGCGTTGGTCGCGGAGGCTTCGGCTTGTTCGAGCGCGGCGGTCGCTTGCGCGAGCGCGGCGCGATACGGCGCCGTGTCGATGATCATGAGGGGGTCGCCCTCTTTGACCATGCTGCCCTCCTTATATATGCGCTTCTGGAGCACACCTGGGACACGGGCGCGAACGTCCGATGCGCGCGTGGGCGCAAGTCGCCCGGAGGCTTCGCGCACCAGCGGTACCGGCCCGGAATGCACGACGATGACGCCGACTTCCGGGGGTGGTGGTTGCTGCTGTGCCTCCTGCTTTGAGCAGGCGGCGACAAACAAAGCGGCAACAGCCGCGAATATCAGCTGAACGCGTGAAGGCATTTTGTTTTTAGGCACGGCGGGGGTTGGAATGTCCGCCTGCGGTGGCGGAGATTCTAGCCCTTACGAACGGAACAGTCGCGAGTACTGAGTTTCATGTCGGCCACTGGCCACGGCGTTAGAGGCGGTGGAGATTCCGACGTCGGAATCTGTGAGTTTGTGTGCCTGCTCTACCAAAGGAGGGATGCGCGCGACGAGCCGATGCAGCATTCTTTGCGCGGCGCTTTGTCCCAGTGGAACCAGCTTCACGGCCGCCAACACCTGGTTCTCTATCCACGCCCAGGCAAAGGTCTGCAAGGACGCCCGGGGCTCGATATTCCACCGCGCGCACGCGAATGCGAACGCAGTCGCGTGTGACACACCGACGACGCTCTTTGCGGCATTCGCGGAAAACAGCCCGGTCGTCAGGTCCATCTCGACGAGCACACGCAGCAGTGCGGCGCCCAGGTGCCGATCCTCGGCGCGCAACTCTTCGGTTTCACGGCAGGCGATGAGAAAGGAATTCCATCGCAGGACGCCACCGTGGTCACCCTGTTTCCACGCGGCTTGCAGACGCAGCAGCACCGGCAGATCGAGTGTGCCCAGGCTTGCCCCGGCAATGCCGCCTATCCACTCGTGCGCCGTCGCTTCGTCGGTCACCCATCCGGCTTCGACCGCGTACTCCAGACCTTGCGAAAAATGAAACGCACCGATGGGCAGCGCGGGGCTCGCCAGGTGCAACAGGCGCAGCAACTGCAGCGATGCCTGCGCATCCGCACCTCCGGGCAGCGGATTCGGTTCAGCCGTGCTGATGTGCGTGCGGGTGCGTGTGATGCGAGGTCGCGACATACGCGCCTCCTTCGGGCTCGAACGGCAACTGTTCGATGACGACCTCGAGTCCGAATCCGCGAAGCATGTCGTCGAGCACGTGATCGTGCTGGTAGCGAAGCCACGCGGTGCCGATCTGCAGTGCCACGTGTCGGTTGCCGAGGTGATAACAGGCGCGCGCCAGCATCAGGCTGTCTTCGGTGCGGACCGTCGACACGGTTTCGGGCGCGGCCTGCACTTCGACCACGCGACCATCATCGGCGAGCAGCAAGTCGCCATGGCGCAGCACTGAGCCTCGTTCGAGAAACAGACCTGCTTCCTCCCCGTTGTCGAGCACCGCGCGAAGCCGGCTCTTCGAGCGCTCACCGAAAGGCAGCACCAGCTTGAAATCGGCGACACGAGGGTGATCGGTGGCGCGATCGAGCTTGAGGTTTATCTTGAGCATCGGAACAGACCAAATCAGAACAGGAAGTATCGCTGCGCAAGCGGCAGCACAGCAGCCGGTTCGCAGCGCAGCGCCTCGCCGTCCGCTCGCACTTCGTAAGTCTGCGAATCCACTTCGATCTTCGGTTGATAGTCGTTGAGGATGAGATCCTTCATGCGAATGGCACGCGTGTTCTGCACGGCCACGAGCCGCTTCTTCAGGTCCAGGTTCCCGGCCATGCCATTGGCGACACCGGCCTTGGACACGAAATGCACGCAGGTCGCATGCCGCGCGCCCGCGAGCGCTCCGAACATGGGACGGTAGTGCACGGGCTGCGGCGTGGGGATGGATGCATTGGGATCACCCATGGGTGCGGCGACGATCATGCCGCCCTTGATGATCATTGCGGTCTTGGCGCCGAAGAACGCCGGCTTCCACAACACGATGTCGGCGAGCTTGCCCTTCTCGACCGAACCGACTTCATGCGCGATGCCGTGGGTGATTGCCGGGTTGATCGTGTACTTGGCGATGTAGCGCCGTACTCGGAAGTTGTCGTTGCGCGCGCTGTCGGGCTTCAATGGCCCGCGCTGCACCTTCATCTTGTGCGCGGTCTGCCAAGTACGCGTGATGACTTCACCGATGCGGCCCATGGCCTGCGAATCCGAGGAGATCATCGACATCGCGCCCTTGTCGTGCAGGATGTCTTCGGCGGCGATGGTCTCGCGGCGAATGCGCGACTCGGCAAACGCCACGTCCTCGGCGATTCCGGGATCGAGGTGGTGACACACCATGAGCATGTCGAGATGTTCATCGACGGTGTTCACGGTGTACGGACGAGTGGGATTCGTGGACGACGGCAACACGTTCGATTCGCCGCAAGCCTTGATGATGTCGGGTGCGTGCCCGCCGCCGGCGCCTTCGGTGTGATAGGTGTGAATCGCGCGGCCCTTGAATGCGGCGAGCGTGTCTTCGAGAAATCCGGATTCGTTGAGCGTGTCGGTATGGATAGCCACCTGGATGTCGTACTTCTCAGCGACGTTCAGGCAGTTGTCGATGGCGGCGGGCGTGGTGCCCCAGTCTTCGTGCAGCTTGAGCCCCATGACACCGGCTTCTATCTGCTCGTCGAGTGGTGCGGGCAGGCTCGCATTGCCTTTGCCTAATAAACCGAAATTGATGGGCAGCTCGTCCAGTGCCTGGTACATGCGCCCGATATACCAGGGCCCGGGTGTACAGGTGGTGGCGCTGGTGCCCGCCGCGGGGCCAGTGCCACCACCGATCATGGTCGTGATGCCCGACATCATCGCGTCGTCCACCTGCTGCGGACAGATGAAGTGGATGTGCGAGTCGATGCCGCCGGCGGTGGCGATGAGCCCCTCGCCCGCGATGATCTCCGTGCCCGCGCCGATGATGATGTCCACGCCGGGCTGGACGTCCGGGTTGCCAGCCTTGCCGATGCCCGCGATGCGCCCTTCCTTCAGTCCGATGTCGGCCTTGACGATGCCCCAGTGATCGACGATGAGCGCGTTGGTGATGACCGTGTCGGCAACTTCCTTCGCGCTGCGCTGACCCTGGCCCATGCCATCGCGAATCACCTTGCCGCCGCCGAATTTCACTTCCTCGCCGTAGATGGTGTGGTCGCGCTCGACTTCGATGATGAGCTCGGTGTCGCCGAGCCGAACGCGATCCCCAGTGGTGGGGCCGTACATCTCCGCATAGGCGCGGCGGTCAATTCGAGTCACGGCAGTTTCCCCATGATCTGTCCATCGAAGCCGAACACCTCGCGCGCACCGCCGTAGGCCACCAGCGTGACCTCGCGTTCCTGGCCTGGCTCGAAGCGAACGGCGGTGCCGGCGGCGATGTTGAGACGGAATCCCTTCGTGGGCGCGCGTTCAAACCGCAAAGCCCTGTTGGTCTCGAAGAAGTGGTAGTGCGAGCCGACCTGGATCGGCCGGTCGCCGGTGTTGGCGACCTTCACCTTGCGCGTAGCCCGGCCCGCGTTGATTTCGATGTCACCGTTTTCGCAGAAAATTTCCCCGGGGTTCATGGTGCTCTCACGGAATGGGATGGTGAACGGTGACGAGCTTGGTGCCGTCTGGGAATGTGGCCTCGACCTGCACCTCGGGGATCATCTCGGGCACGCCATCCATGACGTCGGCGCGGCTCAGTATGGTAGTGCCGAAGCTCATGAGCTCGGCGACGGTGCGGCCATCGCGTGCGCCTTCGAGAATGGCCGCGGAGATCAACGCCACCGCTTCCGGATAGTTGAGCTTCAGCCCGCGCGCCTTGCGGCGCTCGGCGACCAGGCCAGCCGTGAAGATGAGTAGTTTGTCTTTCTCGCGCGGTGTCAGTTCCATGTCGTTCGACTCACGTGGCCCAGATGCGCGGCAGCACGGCCCCACGCCCGAGGATGCGGGGGCGCAGGCTTTGCCACGCGGAGATGAAAAGATTGCGCACCGCCTCCGCCTGCGGCGCCAGCGCACGCAGTACCAGCACACCGTCCACGAGCGAAACCGCGGCATAGGGTGCATCGGCGATGAGTTCGCGAACGGATTCCACGGCCTCGCGAGTTGCCGGCGTCGCCAACAGGGTTCCAATCGCTTCCTGGCCCGCGAGACCCCAGCGCGCGGTGCGCGAGGGGCTCTCGCCCGTGAGCCTGACCCTGTCGAGAAATATGGGGGCAGCCCCCTTGTCCCGGCAAAAGGGGTCAGGCTTGATAGGCGCAGGCTCAAGCGCTGGAAGCGATCGCCACAACTCCAGATCGAGTCGCAACGCGCCCGCATCAAACGATTCGCCGCGCGCGGGAAGACCCAGGCAGTTGATCTCCCAGCCGATGAAGCGGGAATCCGCGTCGATGTGCACGCGAGTCGCGGTGCGCGCATCGGCCCCGCGGTAGAAGATGTTCTCCTGCGGCAACCATTCGAGAGTAGCGCCAGCGGCGCGCAACTCCTGGGTCTGCGATGAAATGCGGCCATCGCAGCGATAGAACTTCGTGGCAGCGGGTGTCGTGATGAGTGCGTGGGCACCCGCATCTACCTGGACATCGATGCGCAGCTCATCGCCGCCCACTACGCCTCCGGGTGGATGCACGAGATAGACGTGGCAGGGATCTCCCTCGGGATAGAACGGCCGCTGGACGATGAGCGGACCTTTGTGTTGACGCTCGACGAGGCGCGTGCGCGTGCTCGCTTGAGGCGCGTCTCCATTGAATCGCAGGCGAAGCTCGGCCTGCCAACCGGGAAGGACGGGATCACCGGGTGCAGCGCTCATCGTCACACGGTGAGATGCTGGTGGACGAGATTGTCAGTCAATGCGCCGATCTCACCGCCGTTCACAATGCGGCCTTTGTCGATGATGCGGAACTCGCTGGCCACGCGGCGCGCAAACGGCAGTTTCTGTTCCACTAACAGCACGGTGAGTTTCGCCTCGCGGTTGAGGCGCATGATGATATCGCCGATCTCGGCGACGATGTTGGGCTGAATGCCCTCGGCCGGCTCATCGAGAATCAGCAGCTTCGGATCGAGCACCATCGCGCGGCCGATCGCAAGCTGCTGCTGCTGCCCGCCTGACAAGTCTCCTCCCCTTCGCCGCAGCATTTTCCTGAGCACGGGAAACCATTCGAAAATGTGTTCGGGAATGTCGTTGATCGCGGGTCCGCGCCGCGCCCCGAAGCCAATGCGCAGGTTTTCCTCGACCGTGAGCTGTGAAAAGATTTCGCGGCCCTGGGGCACATAGGCAATGCCCAGCCGCGCCCGACGATCCGCGGACACTTTCGTCAGGTCTGCAGTTTCGGCGCCGAATCCGTAACTCATGCCGCCCGAAGCAATCGGCAGCAGCCCCATGATGCACTTGAGCAGCGTGGTCTTGCCCATCCCATTGCGTCCCATGAGGCATGTGCACGAGCCTTCGGGCACCTCGAGATTCACATCCCACAGGATGTGACTGCCGCTGTAGAACTGGTTGAGCCCGTGGATGGCCAGCATCGCTAGCTACTTCCCATGGGAGCCGAGTGCGCTTTCGATGCCGGTTTCCGCGGCTTCCCGGGCTCCTGAGGCTCGCCGAGATAGACCTCCACGACCCTCGGATCATTCTGCACGGCATCCATGCTGCCTTCGGCGAGTACGGAGCCTTCGTGCAGCACCGTCACGGTGCGCGCGATTGAGCGCACGAACTCCATGTCGTGCTCCACGACAACCACGGAATGTTTGCCGGCGAGCGAGAGCAGGAGCTCGGCCGTGCGTTCGACTTCCTGCGGCGTCATGCCTGCCACCGGCTCGTCGACCAGCAGCAGCCGCGGATCCTGCATCAGCAACATGCCGATCTCGAGCCACTGCTTCTGGCCGTGCGAGAGAATTCCGGCGCGTGAATTGCGTTCCTCTTTCAGTCCGACCGTGACCAGCACTTCATCGATGCGCGCGAACTGCGCTCGCGCAATCGGCTTGAACAATGTGTGCCAGACCGACTTGTTTCCCGCGGCCGCGAGCGCCAGGTTCTGCAGGACACTGTGCTGTTCGAATACCGTCGGCTTCTGAAATTTCCGTCCAATTCCGGCCTCCGCAATTTCAGGTTCGGTGAGCGTGAGAAGGTCTGTCGTCGTACCAAACCAGGCGGAGCCTGCGTCCGGGCGCGTTTTGCCGGTGATCACGTCCATCATCGTCGTCTTGCCGGCACCGTTTGGTCCGATGATGCAGCGAAGCTCGCCGACATCGATGTACAGCGTGAGATTGTTGAGCGCACGAAAGCCATCGAAACTCACCGTGATGTCTTCGACATACAGGATCGTGCCGTGCGAAGCATCGCCCGGCATGGGGCGGTCGCTGCCGGCACCGGCGCCGAATACTTTCTGCCAGCCCTGTTTGACCACCTGCGCGGCGTTCATGCGGTCGCCGCCCTGGCAGTTTCGCTCGTCGTGGAAGGCGGCGCAGCCGGCGGCTTGCCGCCGAAGCGGTCCAACAAGCCCACGAATCCTCGCGGCAGGAACAGCGTGACCACCACGAACAGAAGGCCGAGCGCGTATAACCAGAACTCCGGCAGCGCGGCGGTGAAGAAGGTCTTCGCATAGTTGACGATGACGGCGCCGGCCGCGGCGCCGTACAGCATGCCTCGCCCTCCCACGGCCACCCAGATCACCACTTCTATGGAGTTGATGGGCTGGAACTCGCTGGGATTGATGATGCCGACCTGCGGCACGTAAAGCGCACCGGCAATGCCGGCGAGCACCGCCGAGAAAGTGAAAATCCAGAGCTTGTACGACTCGACGCGGTAGCCGATAAAGCGCGTGCGACTCTCTGCATCGCGAATCGCCTGCACCACGCGTCCGGCGCGCGACATCGTGATGTAGCGGCACGCGAGATACCCGAGGATGAGCGCAATGGCGCTGGCAATGAAGAGCGCCACGCGCGTTGCCGGAGTATTGATGGCAAACCCCAGGATATCCTTGAAGTCCGTCATGCCGTTGTTGCCGCCGAAGCCCATGTCATTGCGGAAAAACGCCAGCATCAACGCGTATGTGAGCGCCTGCGTGATGATGGATAGATAGACACCGGTGACGCGTGAGCGGAACGCCAGCCAGCCGAACAGCAGCGCCAGCAACCCGGGCACCACCGCCACCATCAGCATGGCGAACCAGAACATGTCGAAGCCGTGCCAGAACCACGGCAGCTCCTTGTAGTTCAGGAACACCATGAAATCCGGCAGCACCGGATCCCCGTACACCCCACGCGTGCCGATCTGCCGCATGAGGTACATGCCCATGGCGTAACCGCCGAGCGCGAAGAACGCCGCATGGCCGAGCGACAGGATGCCGCAGTAGCCCCACACGAGATCCACGGCCACGGCCAGCAACGCGTACGTCATGTACTTGCCGATGAGCGTCATGGTGTAACCCGACAGTTGCAGCACGGAGCCTTCGTCCGGCAACAGGTGCATGACCGGAACGACGATGCCGACGATCGCGACGATGGCGAGAAACACGGCCGTGCCGCGTTCACCGACCAGCAGGTTGAGAATGGGACCCCGTTTCATCCTAGTTCTCCGCCGCCCGGCCCTTCTGCGGGAATAACCCGCGCGGCCGGCGCTGGATGAACAGGATGAGCGCGATCAACACCAGGATTTTGGCCAGTACCGCACCAGCCCAGGGCTCGAGCACCTTGCTGACCACGCCTAACGACATGCCTCCGATCAATGTGCCCCACAGATTTCCGACGCCGCCGAACACCACCACCATGAAGGAATCGATGATGTATTGCTGACCCAGGTTGGGACCGACGTTGGTGAGCTGGCTGAGCGCGACGCCGGCTACACCCGCGATCCCGGACCCCAGACCGAAGGTCATCGCATCCACCCATTGCGTGCGAACGCCCATGGCACGTGCCATGTTGCGGTTCTGTGCCACCGCGCGGACCTTGAGGCCCAGCGAGGTTTTCTGCAGCACCATCTGCAGGACTACGAACACCACGATCATGAACAGGATGACGTACAGGCGGTTGTAGGTGATCGACAGTGCTTCGTTGATCTGCATCGAGCCCGCCATCCAGGCCGGCGTCTCCACCGGACGATTGTTGGCACTGAAAACGTCACGCACCACCTGTTGAAGGATGAGGCTGACGCCGAACGTGGCTAACAAGGTTTCGAGCGGCCGGCCGTACAGGAAACGCACCACGCCGCGTTCGATGAGCATGCCGACGCAGGCGGACACCAGGAATGCGAGCGGAATTGCGATGAAGATCGACAGGCCGATGTGATTGGGCATCGCCTGCTGCACCACGTAGGTGGTGTAGGCACCGAGCATCATGAGCTCGCCATGCGCCATGTTGATGACGCCCATGACGCCAAACGTGATTGCGAGCCCGATGGCGGCGAGCACCAGCACGGAACCGAGACTCAGGCCGAAGAACAGGGTTTCGAGCGTCGCGTAGACCTGGCGCGAGGAATCGATCGCCGAAATCACCTCGCGAGCCGTGGTGCGCACGCGCTCATCGGGTTCAGGAAAGGAACCCGCATCGTCGGCTGTCACCATGATCGTCAGCCGGTTGTAAACATCGGGGCTCAGCGAGTCTTTCAGGGCAGCCACGGCGGTGAGCCGCGTGTCCGCATCCGCGCTGTCGAGATCGGCGAGCGCGAGACCCTCGCGCATTGCCTTCCTGACGTCAGCGTCGGCCTCCTTCTCCATGCTGGTCCGCAGGATGGCCACGCTGTCGTCGTCGATCGAGCGCAGCATTTCGCGCACCGCGGCGAGCCGCACGTCGGCATCCGGATCCGAAAGCGCGAAGGTTGCGACGGCACTGCGAAGTGTCTTGCGCAGGCTGTTGTTGGTCGTGATGCGCGAGAAGTCGTCCGGCTCGCCGCTGCCGGCCGCCGCGAGCGTCAACGGATCGGTCAGCGAGAGCGCTGTCTCACCGCCGTCGGTGATGTAAACCTTGTTATCCGCAACGCGGAAATAGAGCTTGCCGTCGAGCAGCGCCGCGAGAACGGCGCGGCCGTTGGGGTGTTTGAGTTCACTCAGCGCGGTTACCGCCGCGGACTTCTCCGGAAAGCTTTCCGCCGCGAGTCCGGCCACGGCCGCGGCGAATGTATCGCCCGCCGTCGGAGCGGTAGTTTGAGCTGTCGCGGTCACGGCGAACAACACGCTGGCCAGCACGAAGGCAGCGACCAGGCCGAAGCGGCGCAGAAGCAAAAGAGAAGGTCCCGGGATTGCTCCCGGGACCTCAATTGCCTTTTCAACGGACTTTTTCAGAAGTTCTTGTTATTTGTAGTTCTGGCCCGAGCACTGCTTGGTCTTGGTGTTGTAGTTGCCGCACTTCAACGTGACCCAGTCAGCCTCGATGTCCTTGCTGCCCGGAAGGAAGTCGGACCATGCGTCGCCCGGAACGAGTCCCGTGGTCTTCCACACCGTGTCGAACTGGCCATCGGCACGCACTTCGCCGATCAGCACGGGCTTGGTCAGGTGATGGTTAGGCAGCATCTTGGCGATTCCACCGGTGAGGTTCGGTGCTTCGAGACCGATCATCGCGTCGGTGACTTTCGTCACGTCCGTGGTCTTGGCCTTCTCCACGGCCTTCACCCACATCTGGAAGCCGATCACGTGCGCTTCCATCGGATCGTTAAAGGTGCGCTTCGGGTTCTTGGTGTACGCGACCCACTTCTTGATCCACTCCGAATTCACGGGACTCTTGACGCTCATGAAGTAGTTCCACGCGGCGAGATGGCCCACCAGCGGCTTGGTGTCGATGCCCGCGAGTTCCTCTTCACCCACCGAGAAAGCCACAACCGGAATGTCTTCCGCCGACACTTTCTGATTGCCGAGTTCCTTGTAGAACGGCACGTTGGCGTCACCGTTGATGGTCGAAACCACCGCGGTCTTTTTGCCAGCCGAGCCGAACTTCTTGATGTCGGCCACGATCGACTGCCAGTCGGAGTGACCGAAAGGCGTGTAATTGATCATGATGTCGGCGGGCGCGACGCCCTTGGCTTGCAGGTAGGCCTCGAGGATCTTGTTGGTGGTGCGCGGATAAACGTAGTCCGTACCAGCGAGCACCCAGCGTTTCACGCCGAGATCCTTCATCAGGTAGTCGACGGCCGGGATAGCCTGCTGGTTCGGCGCCGCGCCGGTGTAGAACACGTTCTTCGACGATTCTTCACCTTCGTACTGCACCGGGTAGAACAGCAGGCCGTTGTTCTTCTCGAACACCGGCAGCACCGACTTGCGCGACACGCTGGTCCAGCAGCCGAACACCACGGCGACCTTGTCCTTCACCAGCAGCTGCTCGGCCTTCTCGGCGAACAGCGGCCAGTTGGACGCCGGATCGACGACCACGGCTTCGAGCTTCTTGCCGAGCAGTCCGCCCTTCTTGTTCTGCTCGTCGATGAGCATCAGGACCGTGTCCTTGAGCGTGGTCTCGGAGATCGCGATGGTTCCCGACAGCGAGTGCAACACGCCGACCTTGATGGTGTCGGCGGCTTGCGCCGCGGAGGCCATGGTCATCGCAACAGCCGTGCCGAGAATCGCCAATCTGCG
>DASQJS010000170.1:0-4014 GCA_035630995.1 Steroidobacteraceae bacterium
GTAGCCGAATGCGCTAAGCAGCTGAGTTCCTACGGCACCACGCTCGCATTGCGCTACATGGCGGACTTTCCGAAGGCCGTGCACGCCGCGGTGCTCATGGGCACCGTTCCCGCCAGCCGCATGCCGCCGCGTTATCACGCATCGGCGGCACAGGCCGCGCTCGAGCAGCTCATGGTTGATTGCGCCGCGGATTCCGCGTGCCGCGCGATGGGCGATATGCGCGCGAATCTCTCCGCGGCCCTTCAGATGGTCGTCGCCATCATGACCGCTCCTGTCTTCCTGGAGAAACTGCGCAATCAACTCTATCTACCGGCCAGTCGCGTGCACATTCCCAACCTGCTGGTGCAGGCAGCACAAGGGGATTTTCGCGGTTTCACCGGGTCCGCGGGCAGCGGCCGCGCATTCGCTGACGGCCTGTACCTGTCGATCACCTGCGCCGAGTCCTTTGCGCACATGGACGTCGATGCTGCGATCGCCGTTGCACGCGCGACGATTTTTGGCGCGTATCGTCTCGAGCGTCAACGGGACGCTTGTGAGCACTGGCCCAAGGGGTGGTCCTCGGGTATTTCGACAGCGGCTCCGCACGTGACACCGACACCTCCTGCTTCGCAGCCATGATGCCGCCGCCATTTGGAGCTTCACCTTGAGTAAACACACCGGCCTGCTGCGCTCACGCGATACGCACGCGCGCGTCACTTTCGTAGAGCTCTTCTTCGACCTGGTGTTCGTGTTCGCGGTCACGCAGCTCTCGCACACGCTGGTCGAGCACCTGACGCTGGGCGGCGCGCTGCAGACGCTGTTCCTGTTGCTGGCGGTGTGGTGGGTGTGGATGTACACCTGCTGGTTCACCAACTGGATCGATCCCGACAAACCGTCGGTGCGCATGCTGCTGTTCACGCTGATGCTGGCGGGCCTGCTGATGTCGGCAGCCATTCCGAATGCCTTCGGCCACGAAGGGCTGCTGTTTGCGCTGGCCTACGCCTTCATCCAGGTCACGCGTTCGGTATTCATGATCTTTGCCACACGCAGGCACGACCCGGTCAACCATCGCAACTTTCAGCGCATCACCACCTGGCTCGCCATCTCAGCCGTGTTCTGGATCGGCGGTGGAATGGCGGAAGGGTATGAGCGCGTGGCGGCCTGGGTCGTCGCGCTCTCGCTCGAAATCGGCGGGCCATTCTTGGGCTATTTCGTGCCAGGCCTCGGCCACTCGAACACCACGGACTGGAAAGTGGACGGCACGCACATGGCTGAGCGCTGCGCGCTGTTCGTCATCATTGCCCTCGGCGAATCCATCCTCGTCACCGGCGCAACGGCCGCTTCGCTGCCGGCAACCACCGCCGGGGTTTGCGCCTTCCTCGTGGCATTCCTCGGCAGCGTGGCCATGTGGTGGATCTACTTCAACATCGGCGCGGCGCGCGGCAGCCGTGAGATCAGCGGCTCGGCGGATCCGGGGCGATATGCACGAGCCGTCTACACGTATTTCCACATTCCGATCGTGGCGGGGATCGTGGTGTCCGCCGTGGCCGACGAACTCACCATCGCGCACCCGGGAGGACACCTGGAACTGCCCGCGGCCATGGCTTTGTTAGGCGGGCCGGCGCTGTATCTCGCCGGCAACGTGTTTTTCAAGCGCGCCAGCGCGAAGTACTACCCGCTCTCGCACCTGGTCGGGCTTGGCTTGTTGGCGGCCATCGCGCCGTTCGCGCTGTTGTTCACGCCGCTGGCACTCGGCACCGCCACGACAGCCGTTCTCATCACCGTCGCGGTCTGGGAGACGCGCTCGTTCGCGAGCGGCGTGGCTCCCGCGAGTATTGCCGGGGGAGGGCATCCGGAGTGAAGTACTCGTTCGTTGCTGCCGGCGTTGCGACGGCAATCCTATGCGCAATCAACCATGCGCGGGCGGCCGCTCCTGAGGGTGCCATCGATTCCGCGGCGGCCACCCGTTTTGCCGGGCTAGCGCTCAAATGCCTGCACCAGGAATTTCCTAACAAGATCGCGCATACGCTGGCCGGTGACGCGGACGTCCGGCCACCGCGTGAATTGTTCCCGGCTTTCTACGGTTGTTATGACTGGCACTCCGCCGTGCACGGGCATTGGCTGCTCGTGCGGCTCGCGCAGCGCTTTCCGGACGCAGCCTTTGTACCGGCCGCGCGTGCGGAGCTCGCGCGCAGCTTCACGAAAGAGAACATCGCCGTTGAAGCCGCGTATCTCCAGCGAGCGGGGCGCGCTTCCTTCGAGCGGCCATATGGCCTTGCGTGGCTGCTGCAGCTCACGGCCGAGTTGCGCTCGTGGAAAGACCCGCAGGCACAGCAGTGGTCGGCGAATCTCATCCCGCTCGAGACGGAAGCCGCCGCACGCATCAAGCGCTGGCTGCCGGATCTGTACTACCCGATCCGCGTGGGCGAACACGACCAGACCGCATTCTCATTCGGGTTGATCTGGGACTGGGCGGGTGTGGCCGGCGATGCGGAGATGCGTCGGCTGCTCACAGACGCCGCGCAACGTTTCTACGCCGCCGACCGGAATTGCCCGTTGGCCTACGAACCTTCGGGACAGGATTTTCTGTCACCCTGTCTCGCAGAAGCCGACTTCATGCGCCGCGTGCTCGATCAGACCGCCTTCTCGCGTTGGCTGAAAACGTTTCTGCCCAAGATTCCGAACGACGCGCGTGCCGAGTGGCTGACGCCCGCAGTCGTCACGAATCGCAGCGATCCGAAGCTCGCGCACCTCGATGGCCTGAATCTCAGCCGCGCGTGGATGCTCGACGGCATCGCCAGCGGCCTTGCCCTCGGCGACCGGCGCATCGCGGCGCTGACCGATGCCGCGAAACGTCACCGCGATGCGGCACTACCGCAGGTGACCGGCGAACACTACGAGGGTGGACACTGGCTCGGCACATTCGCCGTTTACCTGATGACCAGAGCCGGCAGCGACCGGTAGCGTCGCTCATCCGGCGATGGGGGTGGGGCTGCCCAAGTACTTGTTCGGCTTGGGGTTATCTTTGTCCTCGACCCCGAAACCCTTTGTGGTAGGATCGCCGCCCTTCGATTTGAGCCACGCGCCCGTAGCTCAGCTGGATAGAGTACCTGGCTACGAACCAGGTGGTCGGGAGTTCGAATCTCTCCGGGCGCGCCATCTCCCCTGATTGAAATCAACGATCTGCATTCGCAGACGTTGATTTTTTGGTCACGTTTGGTCACGCAGAGCGAAGCGCAGAACTCTACCGACCAACTGCTCGTTAGAGTTCCAAGGCGTGTTCGGGCGTATGCTCGCGGTGTTGAGGGAAGTCAAAAGCGAACCAAGGAGATGGCTATGAAACGCATCTTCGCTGTGATGGCTCTGTTGACGACGTCCGCGTTTCCGCTCGTGGGTTTCGCCAAGGGCAACCTGGTCAGGATTGAAGTTGTCGGCGCCAATCTCGGTGCGCCGCTTGTGGTCTCCGACGCCGACACTCTAAAACAGCTTTTCATCTGGTCCGGTCCCGGCGCCGGTCAGCCAATTGGCTCGCCGCAAAGCGCCGATTCGGGCTCTTTCATCGATTGGCACACGGGCATTGCTAATGATGTGCCGAAAGGAATGGATACGTACGACGTCTACTTCTTTTGCGTCTTCGACACACAAAAACCCGACGGGAGTCTGACGTACTCGGTGAAGTACGCATTCGATCCATCGACAAACCGTGGCTACATCTATCTTCCCGGGCCGCGTGAAAAGAACTACGGGATTAACGTGAGTACAGTATTTCACGACGTTGAAGGTCACTGGTTCAATGCATCCAACCGTTGGGAATCGCTCGTCGCTCCACTCATTCGTGAGCGCGCTGTGCAGCGGGTAGGTGAAGTCGCTGCGGCTCATTGATTCAAATTTTTAAGGCCGGTCACGCGTGACCAACGTGACCAATGCGTGCCCGGATTGGGCACGGCGCGTGACCAGCACCTTTGCAACTCATTGAAGCGCAAGGGCCGCGGAGAGATCGAATCTCTCCGGGCGCGCCAATCCTTTCAAGCAGTT
>DASQJS010000171.1:0-4038 GCA_035630995.1 Steroidobacteraceae bacterium
GTACGCACCAGCGTGCCGGTAGAACTAATCATCATGAGCTCATGCTCAGAATTCACTTGCAGCGCGGCGACCATTTCACCGTTGCGGTCGGTGGTCTGCAGCGCGATGACGCCCTGCCCGCCGCGACCGTGCTGCGGAAAGTCCTCGAGCGGTGTGAGTTTGCCGTACCCGTTGGCCGAGGCCGTGAGAACGAGGCCTTCGCCAACCACGATGAGCGAGATGAGCTCCTGGCCCGCGGCGAGCTTGATGCCGCGCACGCCGGTGGCTTCCCGGCCCATGGGCCGCACTTCTTCTTCGTTGAAGCGGATGGACTTGCCGCCGCTCGACGAGAGAATGATTTCACGCGTACCGTCAGTCAGCGCGACTCCGACCAGCCTGTCTTCGGTGTCCAGCCCCAGCGCGATGATGCCGCTGGCGCGAGGACGCGAGAACGCCGACAACGGCGTTTTCTTGACCGTGCCCTGGCTGGTGGCCATGAACACGAAGTGGTCGTCGTCGAACTGCTTGATGGGCAGCACGGCATTGATGCGTTCGCCCTCTTCGAGCGGCAGCAGGTTGACCATGGGTTTGCCGCGCGAGCCACGGCCCGCCTGCGGCAGCTCGAACACGCGCTTCCAGTAGACCTTGCCGCGATTGCTGAAACACAGAATGGTGTCGTGCGTATGCGCGACGAAGAGCTTCTCGACGAAGTCTTCGTCCTTGACGGACGTGGCCGCCTTGCCGCGGCCGCCGCGGCGCTGCACCTGGTATTCGGTGACCGGCTGGCTCTTGGCGTAACCGGCGTGCGACAGCGTGACCACCACGTCCTGCGGCTCGATGAGATCTTCGGTAGATAGATCGAGGTGATCGCGGTTGATCTCGGTGCGGCGCGCGTCGCCGTACTGTTCTCGTATGGCAATCAGCTCTTCGCGGATCACCTGCATGAGTCGTTCGGGACGGGCAAGAATATCGGTGAGATCGACGATGAGCGCCAGCAGCTCCTGGTATTCGCCAATGATTTTGTCCTGCTCGAGACCCGTGAGGCGGTGCAGGCGCATGTCGAGAATGGCCTGTGTTTGGGTCTCGGAGAGCTTGTACCCACCACCCACAACCGTGATGCCGAATTCCGCCGCGAGACCCTGGGGGCGCGTCGAGATGTCACCGGCGCGCGCGAGCAGCTGCGGGACCACGCCCGAACTCCATTCGCGCGCGGCCAGCTTGACCTTCGCCTCCACCGGCGTGGGAGAAGCCTTGATGAGCGCGATGATCTCGTCGATGTTGGCGAGCGCGACCGCGAGGCCCTCGAGAATGTGGGCGCGATCCCTGGCCTTGGCCAGGTCGAAAATCGTGCGGCGCGTGACGATTTCGCGCCGGTGCCGCAGGAATGCCTCGAGCATTTCCTTGAGGCCGAGAAGCCTGGGCCGGCCGTCGATGAGCGCGACCATGTTGATGCCGAACACGGTCTCGAGCGGCGTCTGCGCGAAGAGGTTGTTCAACACCACCTCGGAGACTTCGCCGCGCTTCAGCTCGATGACCACGCGCATGCCGTCCTTGTCGGACTCGTCGCGCAGTTCGGAGATGCCGTCGATTTCCTTGTTGCGTACCAGCTCGGCGATGCGCTCGAGCAGGCGCGCCTTGTTCACCTGGTAAGGAAGCTCGGTGACGATGATGGCCTGGCGCCCGCCGACCTTGTCGATGTCTTCGAAATTGGTGCGCGCGCGGATCGACAGGCGGCCGCGGCCGGTGCGATAGGCGGTGGCGATTTCGGTGGCGCCGTTGATGATGCCGGCCGTCGGGAAATCAGGGCCCGGCACGTGCTGCATGAGCGTGGCCAACGTGACTTCGCCGTCGTCGAGCACCGCCAGGCAGGCGTTGATGATTTCCGTGAGGTTGTGTGGCGGGACGTTGGTGGCCATGCCCACCGCGATGCCGGCCGAACCGTTGACGAGAAGATTGGGGAACCGCGCCGGCATGACCGTGGGTTCCGTCTCGCTTTCGTCGTAATTCGGCTGGAAATCGACGGTTTCTTTTTCGATGTCGGCGAGCAGCTCGCTCGCGATGCGCGACATGCGCACTTCGGTGTAACGCATGGCGGCCGGCGCGTCGCCGTCCACCGAGCCGAAGTTGCCCTGGCCATCGACCAGCAGGTAACGCATGGAAAACGGCTGCGCCATGCGCACGAGGGCGTCGTAAACCGCGTTGTCGCCGTGCGGGTGGTACTTGCCGATGACGTCGCCTACAACGCGTGCCGATTTCTTGTAGGCCTTGTTCCAGTCGTTTCCGAGCTCGCGCATGGCGTGCAGGATGCGTCGATGCACGGGCTTCAGGCCGTCGCGCACGTCGGGCAGCGCGCGGCCGACGATGACGCTCATGGCGTAGTCGAGATACGACTGGCGCATCTCGTCTTCGAGATTCACGGGAAGAATTTCGCGCGCGATTTCGTTCATGGAAGAGTGGTGGCAGGGCCCGAAAAAAGGTGCGGAATTCTATCACGTAGGCCTAACCAGGAAGCCTGTTTTAACGCGCGAAATACCCCTTGCGCGTCTATACTTCCGGCCCTCATGTCCACCACTCAGACGCCAAACAGCGACGCCGCGGAAATCGCGAAATTCGAAGCCGCGGCCCACCGTTTCTGGGACATCGACGGTGAGTTCAAGCCGCTGCACAAGCTCAATCCCGTGCGTGCGCGATACGTCGCCGAACGCTGCACTCTCGCGGGCGCCAGGGTTCTCGATGTGGGATGCGGCGGCGGATTGCTCGCCGAGACACTCGCGCGCGCGGGCGCGCAGGTTACGGCCATCGATCTCGCACCGAGCATGGTGGAAACCGCTCGCCTGCACGCGCTCGATTCCGGCCTCACCATCGACTATCGCGTCGAGGAGGCCGCGGCGCTGCTGAAGAGCCCCGTCAAATACGACGTGGTCACGTGCATGGAAATGCTCGAACACGTGCCCGATCCGGCAGCGACGGTGGATGTGCTCGGCAAGCTGGTTCGGCCCGGTGGCCATGTCTTCATTTCAACGATCAACCGCAATTTCCGGTCGTTCGCGCTGGCCATCGTCGCCGCCGAATACGTCGCCAACCTGGTGCCGCGCGGCACGCATGAATACGAACGGCTGCTCAAACCATCGGAAGTCGCGCGCTTCGCGCGCGCCGCCGGCCTCGAGGTCATGGACATTGCCGGCCTGCGATACGATCCGCTCCGCGAACAGTGCTCGCTCGACTCGAATCCCTCGGTCAACTACCTCATCCATCTCACGCGCCGGGGGACGGCATGAGTGGCGTCATCAAAGGGGTGCTGTTCGATCTCGATGGCACGCTGCTCGACACCGCGCAGGATTTTCACGAATCACTGAACCAGTTGCGCGCGGAAGAACAACTCGCGCCCTTGTCGTTCGAGATCGTGCGCGCGCAGGTGTCGCACGGCGGCCATGCGCTGGTCCGGCTCGGCTTCGGCACGCTGGATCCCGAGGCGCATGAGGCGATGCGCATGCGGCTGCTGAACATCTACCGGAAGCGCCTCGCCAAGTACACGCGCCTCTTCGAAGGGGGCGAAGAGATGCTCGGTGCGCTGGAACAGCGTGGGCTCGCCTGGGGCATCGTGACCAACAAGCCGGGCTGGCTCACCGAGCCGCTGCTCATCGAAGTGAATCTGCACGGTCGGGTGCGCGCCGTGGTCAGCGGCGACACGTTGTCCGAACGCAAGCCGCACCCGCTTCCCCTGCTGCACGCCGCGAAGACGATCGGCGTGGAACCGGGCGAATGCGTATTCGTCGGGGATGCCGAACGCGATGCGCAGGCCGCGCAGGCCGCCGGCATGTATTCGGTAATCGCGGGTTTCGGATACATCGGCGACGACGACCGCGCTGACGAGTGGTTTCAGCACGGCTGGCTCAACACACCGCTCGATCTGCTCGCCTGGCTCGACGAGCCGTCGCGCGCAGTCAAGGTGAATGGAAAGGCATGACCTCGGCCTGGGCCATCATCCTCATCGCCGCACTCGCCGCGGCGATCATCGGCTACCTGATCGGCACGCTGCGCGCGGCGAAGCGCGCCGAG
>DASQJS010000172.1:0-19460 GCA_035630995.1 Steroidobacteraceae bacterium
GCTGTTAGCCATTGTAGGCACGTTCGAGCGCGGCGATGTCGAGCTTGCCCATGTGCATCATGGCCTCGAAGGCACGCTGCGATCTCTCATCGGGCTTGACCCACCAGTCGAGCATTTTCGTCGGGACCACCTGCCAGGACAGGCCGTACTTGTCCTTGAGCCAGCCGCAAACCTGCGCCTTGGGGTCGCCGCCGGGGGTCAGTTTGTTCCAGTAGTAGTCGAGCTCCTTCTGGTCATCGACGAAGATCTGCAACGAGATGGCCTCGGAAAACTTGAAGATCGGCCCACCATTGAGCGCGGTAAATGGCACACCGTCGAGCTCGAAAGCCACGGTCAGCACCGAGCCCTCGGGCTTCTTGTGCGTTTCCTGACCCGCCTTGCCGTAGCGCGAGATGGAGGTGATGCGCGAATTCCTGAAAATGCCAACGTAAAAATTGGCAGCTTCTTCGCCCTGGCTGTCGAACCACAGGCAGGGAGCAATCTTCTGGCTGAATTGCATGAATGTGTCTCCTTCGTGATGTGTTCACTGCATAGCCGAATTGGGGCAACGCAGATCGACAGCCTCCGGAAATTATTGAATCGAGGCGGACCCGACTGTCGGACAGCGCCGGCTCAGGTGTGCCGCACCAGAGCGTCTTCTAGTTCTTCGAGACTACGGCCGCGGGTTTCAGGCACCAGGCGCCAGATGAAGGCGATTCCCGCGAACGCGAACACCCCGTAGATCAGGAAGGTGTGCGAGCCACCGAGCGTTTTCATCTCCCACGGAAATACCCACTGCACGATGACACACACCGTGGAATTCACGACGCCCACGCAGGAAATCGCGAGCCCGCGGATCCGGTTGGGAAAGATCTCCGAGAACAACACCCACATTCCCGGTCCCAGCGAGAACGCAAAACTCGCGACGAACCCCAGCATGCCGATCAGCACCAGCAGTGAGCTTTGTGCTTCGTCTTCGACCTGGAAACCGTAGGCCGCCAGCAGCATGAATGCGCCAATTCCAAAGCAACCGAACATCAACAAGGGCCTGCGGCCAACCCGGTCGATGAGCAACAGCGCCAGCACTGTGAACACCACGTTCACGAGGCCCACGAACACCGTCTGCATGAATGAAGCATTCGCGCCGGCTCCGGCGCGCTCGAATATCACGACGGCGTACGAAAGCACGGAGCTGATGCCGGTGATCTGCTGCAGGATGCCAACCAACAAGCCGACGATCAGCACGCCACGCAGAGCGGGGTTGAGGATTTCCACGAGCGAGGGTTTAGCACGCGCCGCTTCCTGCTCGAGTGACTCGAGCACCGCTTCCAGCTCGCGGTCAGCGCGCTCGGAGCCAGTGATGCGCGCCAGCACGCCACGCGCGGCGGGCAACTGGTTGTGCATCGCCAGCCAGCGCGGACTCTCTGGCACCAACAGTAATGCCAGAAAATATGGGATCGCCGGCACCACGCCGATACCGAGCATCCAGCGCCAGTTCCAGTCCGCGGCGCCGCCGAAACGCACGATGAAGTAGTTGCTGACGAAGGCAGCCAGCGCTCCGAGCACGATGAACAACTGGTTGAAGGACACCATGCGGCCGCGCCATGCAGACGGCGAAATTTCCGCGATGTACATCGGCGCGGTGATGAGCACGGCGCCGACTCCCAAACCACCCAACAGCCGCGCAACGATCAGCGTCGCGAAGTTCTCCGACAACGCCGCGAGCAAAGCCGACACGCCGAATATGCAGGTCGCCAGACGCAGGACCGTGCGCCGCCCGAAGCGATCGGCGAGTGGACCCGAGAGGAAAATGGATACGGTGGCGGCCACGGCCATCGAGGTGACGGCCCAACCGAGCTCGAACTCGTTCAGCGCGAACTCGACCTGGATGAACCCGACGGCGCCGGTGAACAGCGATCCGTCGAAGCCCATGAGAAAACCGCTGAGTGCCACGATCAGGATGGTCCCGATCGCGCGGTGGCGGTTCGCCGGCATCACGCAGGCCGGCCGACGGAATCTCGCTCCACGAGCTTGGGTTCGAACACCTGCTGTACTTCGAGCTGCGGCTGGTCGTACACGTGCTTGAGAACCCAGCGCGACGCCATCCGGGCCATGTCGGCGATCGGATAGTGAACCGTGGTGAGTTTCGGGTAGACGTAGCGGGAAATGGGCGCGTCGTCGAACCCGACGATGGACAGGTCGGCGGGCAACTCGAGCCCGCGCTCGTGCGCGGCCGCCATCGCACCGGCGGCCATCTCGTCATTGGCGCAGACCACGGCGGTGAACGGAATATTCTTCTCGAACAGCGCATTCAGAGCGTCGGTACCGCCGGTCTCGTGGTAGTCGCCCTCGTGCAGCAGGCGTTCGTCGTATTTGATGCCGCCTTCCGCAAGCGCGCGCTTGTGGCCGGCGAAGCGCTGCTTGGCATCCACCCAGTCGAGCGGACCGGAGATGTAGGCGATGCGTTTGTGTTTACGCTTCACCAGCGACTGCGTGGCGAGGTAGCCACCGAGCTCGTTGTTGAGACTGAAGCAGTGATCGGCGAGCCCGCGCACCTTGCGGTTCATGACCACCAGCGGCGTCGTGTTGTGATCGTGATCGACGAGGAACTTGTCCGGGAGCCGCTCGACGTGAACGATGAGCGCGTCGCAGTTGCGGCTCACGAGGAAGCGGATCGCTTCGCGTTCCTGCTCTTCGTTGCTGTGTCCGGCGGCCACCAGCACGAATTTTCCGGCCGCCTTCAGCGACTGCTCGATGGCGCTCAGCATGGCGCCGAAGAACGGACCATGCAGCTCCGAGACCAGCACGCCGACCGCATTCGAGGTGCGCGTGGCCAGCGACTGCGCAATGGAATTGGGCTGGAAGCCCAGCTGTTGCATGGCATCGAGCACCTTCTGGCGAGTCTTCTCGCTGACCTTGGCACCCGGATTGATGACTCGCGAAACGGTGGCGAGGGAAACGCCCGCCAGCTCCGCGACTTCATAGATGTTGGCCATTACTCGCTATGCGCCCTGCAATATTGCTCGACGTAGGTCTGGTGCGCGGGTAGTTGGGCCACGGTCTTCTCGACCGAAGACTTGATGCCGTCCAGAAAACGCCCCAACTCCTCGTCTCCCATCAGATCGGCCACTGGATGATGCTGCAGCGGCTCGATTCCCTGCCCCAACATAACCTGAATCCACGAGTTTTCGGCGAATAGTTCGCTCGGCATGCGGAAAACCCGGCCCGTTTCCCGGAACAGCTGGATGCGATGTCGCAGGGAGTCAGGAATGTCCATGGCACGACATGATCGCCAGAATGGCGTGTCCTGCCGGCGAGTCACGTGGTAGTGCAGCACGATGAAATCGCGAATATGTTCGATCTCGTAGTTGGTCTGCCGGTTGTACTCGTCGACGTCGGACTGGCGGATGCCGTCCCGCGGGAACATCTGCAGGAGCCACATGATGCCGCGCTGGATCAGGTGAATGCTGGTCGATTCCAGCGGCTCGATGAACCCGCTGGCGAGGCCGATGGCAATGCAGTTCCGTCGCCAGGTCTGGCGGCGCTGGCCGGGCCGGAACTTGATGATCCGCGGCTCGGTGAGCACCTTGCCTTCCACGTTCGCCAACAAACCTTGTTTGGCCGCATCGTCGGAAAGGTAGCGGCTGCAGTACACCATGCCGTTGCCAACGCGATGCTGCAGCGGGATGCGCCACTGCCAGCCGGCCTCGCGGGCGATGGACCGCGTGTAAGGTATGGCCGGCCCCATGGACTCGGTCTGCAGCGCCACTGCGCTGTCGCAGAACAGGTGGTGAGACCAGTCCTCGTAGCCCACGTGCAGCGCGTTGCCGATGAGCAGGCCGCGAAAGCCCGTGCAGTCGATGAACAGGTCGCCTTCGAGCACATCGCCGGAATCGAGCTTGATGGAGGCGATGTTGCCCGACGTTTCATCCACCTTCACATCGACGATCTTGCCTTCGGTGCGCTTGACGCCGAATCCTTCGGCAAATTTGCGCAGGAATTTCGCGTACAGGCCGGCATCGATGTGGAAAGCGTAGTTCATGCCGTTCTGCGGCAAATGCGCGAATCGGCTTTCGAGCGACGCACGCAGCTCCAGGCAGTAGTCGCCGTAGTCGGTGGCCAGCTTGCGGTCGCGGCCCTTGAGCCAGAAGTGCTGGAAGCCCGCCGTCCAGTGGTCTTTGCCGGTGATGCCGAAGGAATGAATGTAGTTTTCGCCGCCCTCTTTCGAAGGAAGCTGGCGCCAGCTTTCGAAGCCGATGCCGAGCTTGAATGTAGCCTGCGTGGCGGCCATGAACTCCTGCTCATTGATCCCCAGCAGGCGATGAAACGTCACGAGAGTTGGAATGGTCGCTTCGCCCACGCCGACTGTCCCGATCTCATCGGACTCCACCAGCCTGATGTCGAGCAGCTTGCCGAGCGTCTTCGACAGCCCCGCAGCCACCATCCAGCCCGCCGTACCACCGCCGGCGATGACTACGCGTCGCACCCGGTGCTGCGTCTGGCTCAGGTTCTGCATGCCCATACCTTCTATCTATTGAATCGTGCGAGTACGTTTGCGCGCAATTCGCGCACGAGGTTCGCGTCCAGGGGCCCGAGCGCGCGCCGCGCGTATTCGGGAATGTGGGTCACCGTTTCGTCGTTCGCCTGGAATACGTAGTGCCGGAACAGGTTTTCCCACGCTGAGCGCTGCGCCGGCGGAAGGTCGCGCACCGTCATCAATGCGAGCATCAGCGCGCCCATCGGTGAGTCCATGTGCGCCGGAGACTGGCGCCACCAGTAGTTGACCAGCACGTTGAAAGCATCAAGTGACTCGATGTGGTGCCACCACATGCTCGGGATGAAGATGGCATCGCCGGGGCCAAGCTCGGCAACACGGGCGGCCTTCTGCGCCTCGGCAAAACGCGGAAAGCGATCGTAGTCCGGCTGGGCGAAGTCCACGAGACTGATCGGCTGTCCGGCGGGGTTGAACTCGAGCGGCCCCACGTACAGGTTGGCAATCTGTTCCGGCGGAAACAGCGTGAAGCGGCGATGCCCCGCGACGACGCAGGCAAGGTTGTCAGGCAGGTCATGATGCGCGGCAATTCGTGTGCGGTTGCCTATCCAGATGCTCGCCACCGGCTTGCGTACGCCGAAATTGAAGTCGTTCTCCGCGCGAAAACCCGGCAGCGCCGTGTCGATGGCGGTGGAGCTCACGTACATCGATGCCGCGTTCGTGTCGGCCGAAAGGCGCGTGAGGTCGCCGAGCACGCCATCGAGCCGCGTGCGGTACATCTTGTAGTTGAAGCCGGAAAGGTCGTCGTTGTAGAAAAAGCGCCCGCCAATTTCGGGCTCACCGGACATGACGACCACGGTCGCATCCTTGTTGAAACGCCGCAGGTAGGCCGACGCGGCCGCCTGCGATTCCAGTCCCGCACGCACCATGGGCCAGTGGGTGGCGAGTCCTCGCAGCACCAGCGGCTCGGTGGACTCCAGCACCTCATCGGGCAACGCGCGTGGGTCCACGCCCGCCACCTCGCCGATTCGCTCAGCGCTGGGAAACATCGAGCCGGCTCGCGCGCTCAATCAGCTCACGAAAATTCGAAAGCGAGGCGATCACCATGAACACCGCCTGCAGATAGCCGTGGCTGTGCAGTTTGCCGAGCGCATCGGGGCCGAGCTGTCTCAGGCGATCTTCCTGGATCGTGTGGAAGCCCGCGAACCGGTGCTTTGTGCCATCGCTGAACGCGATGTCGAGCGCGAACGACTCCAGCAGGTTGTATTCCTGGATCGCGGTGATGAATGCCGGCGTCGCGCTGACGCCTTCGTCGATCGCCGCCAGCATGGAACCCGCGCGCTTGAGATATTCGGTATTGCCGCCGAGGTCGTCGAACACCCGCTCGCCCTCGGTGCGGCTGACGCGCGGATGATCGAGATCGATGTGTACGACCTTGCCGGTGGTCGATGCACCGATGAGAAACGGCTGTCGATCGATCATCATCGGTAGATAGGGCGCGTCCCAGCGGCCGTCGACGAGGAACAGGTTCTGCTTCTCGCGGAAGCCGAACAGGGCCAGCGGCGTGTAGGTGCCATCGCGCGACCGGCCGAACACGATGGGATAGTTCGCCTGCACGCTGCGGAATTCGGCCGGAAACGTGAGCGAGTACATCACGTCGTCACCGTAGGCAGCGCCTCGGGCGGTGACCACGCGCAAGTCGCGATGTTCGGTGTTGCTCAGAAGCGTATGTTGAGTCACGAGTTCCTCAGCGGTTTAGGCGTTGAAGCAGGCGCGCCCGAAGTGCCCGTGCCTTGTCGTCGTCGAACGGGCCGAGCACGCGGCGCGCATTCTCCGGTATGTGCGCGGCAGTGGATTCGTTGGCGCCGAACACATAGTGGCGAAAAACGTCGTCCCATATTTCGCGCTGTTGGGGCGGCAGATCGCGAATCGTCATGAGAGCGAGCATCAGCGTGTTCATCGGCGTATCCATCCAGGCCGGCGCCTGCCGCCACCAGTAGTTGACCAGCACGTTGAAGTCCTCGAGCGCCTGGATGTGATGCCACCACATGCTCGGAATGAACACCGCGTCGCCGGGACCGAGCTCCGCGACCTGCGCGTGTTTGAGCGCTTCGGCGAACCTGGGGAAGCGATCGAAGTCCGGTGCGTCGAAGTCGACCAGGCTGATGGCCTGGCCGCCTGGATTGAAATCGAGTGGCCCGATGTACAGGTTGGACAATTGTTGTGGAGGAAACAGAGTAACGCGCCGCCGTCCGGCGACCACGCAGGCAAGGTTGTCCGGCAGATCCTGATGCGCGGGAATGCGCGTGCGATTGCCGATCCAGATGCTGGCGAGCGGATCGCTGACGCCAAGCGCGAGGTCGTTCTCGGCGCGGAAACCTGGCAGCCAGGTGTCGATGGTGGTGGAAGCCACGTAGATCGTGGGCGGCGAGTCCTGGGTGGCGTATTTGAGCAACGTCTTCAGCACCACGCCCAGTGGCACATGTTCCCGCCGGAAATTGAAATCGCTCAGGTCGTGGTTGTAAAAAATGCGCCCGCCGATATCCGGCGGTCCGACGGTGACCACCGCCGGCGGCGCCCCTTCCCGTTCGAAGCGCCGGAGGTACGCCACAGCTTCGCTGGCCCCCGCACGCCCGGCCTGCGCCATGGGCCAATGCGCGACGAGTCCACGCAGCACCACCGGCTGCCCGGACTTCAGCAACCCGTCGGGCAGCGAATGCGGATCGATGCCCGTGATTTCGGCGATGCGCCTGTCGACTTCCATATTGTGATGAGAATCTACCGGCAATTCGTCGATGGGAACAGGAAGCCCAAAAAAAGGAGCCGCTGACGGGCAGCGGCTCCTCCCTGGCATACGTCACTATGACCGCATACCAGTCTTCTTCTCCGCACTCAGAACTTGTATCGAGCTCCGAACATGTATCGGGCCCCGATCTGGGTCGCGAACAACAGCTGGTTGTCGTTACGTCCATGTAGCCGCTGCGTCTCATTGGTGAGGTTGATGGCCTCACCGAACACGGACAGGTGTTCGTTGACCCCATAAGTCACATTGAGATCCAGCTGACCGTAAGCATCGGTGTAGGCAGGGTTCGCGCCCTGACCATCGCCGGTAGCCGTCAGGAACTCATCGCGCCAGTTGTAGGCGGCACGAACCTGCCAATTGAACTTGTCGAAGAACGCCACCACGTTGTACGAATCCGCCAGTCCCACCATCGGATACTGAGGAGTCGTCGTATTGGTGTCGTCGTACTTGAAGCCCGAATCGACCATCGTGTAGTTAGCCTGGACGCCAAAGCCGCTGTCGCCGAACATGTGCTGGATGTTGAATTCCCATCCGTCCAGTTCGTCCGACCGCATGTTCGCCGGTCTCGACATCCGGAATGTCGCAATCGGATCACCTGGCTGGCCAACAATGCTTCCCGTTCCGGGTTGAGCTCCTACCGTAACGCCCGGAGCCGTTGGGTGATTCGCGAAAATGTAGTCTCGGATGCACGGCCTCTCGTTGGCAGAGCCAACGACACAACCGCCAACGGTGTGAGCCTCGTTCCATAACGCGCCTCCGGCGGGCGTATGCATTTCGAACGGAGTCTCAACAGTTTCGATGATGCTGATGAAGTTCGAGATGTCCTTGCGGAAATAGCCAACCGACGCGTAGCTGCCTTCGCCGTAATACCACTCGACAGAAAGGTCATAGTTGGTCGATTCCAGCGGCTTGAGACTGGGATCACCCGACGAACCGGTACCACCGTCGAAGCGAAGCTGACCGGCGAGGTTGGCTCCGCCCTGGATATCGTTCCAGCCAGGTCGACCGATGGTCTCGCTGTAGCTGGCGCGCACCACCAGGTTGTCCTTCACGTCGAGTTTCAGATCCAGAGACGGCAGCACGTAGTCGTATTTGCCAGTGCCCGAGTCGAACCCTTGCTCGGGTGCAAACCCGATGTTGAATTCATTGGCCGAGTCCCACGAAATAGTCTGTCCGATTCGCACCAGTGACTCCGAAAAGACTTCGGTTTCCTCGTAACGAACTCCCGCCGCGACGTGGAACGGCATCTTGCTCTCGAACGTCTTGGTGAACTGCACGTACGCGCTCTTGGACTTCTCTTCGCTGCGCAGGTCGCTCGTGTAGTCATCCGGGGCACGGAACATGGCCTCGTCACCGGCGACCGCAGCCGCCTCTGCGCGCAGGCGGTTGAAATCGAACACCAGGAACTGATCCGTGAATCGGGAATCGTTGTGTCCCGACATCAGATCGAAATAACCACCCATGTTGTCGTTCGTCCAGATGTCATCGCTGTAGTCGTCCTCGGTGCCTAGGCCGCCCCAGTTGTTCTGCTGCATGACGGCCGCTGCAGTGCGGTTGTTCACCTCGGTCGCGCTGATTCCGAAATCCAGCCCGGAGTTGTTCTGGAACTCCCAACGTCCGCTTGCCTGGATCTGCTGGATCTCGGACTTGTTGAAGCTGCTCTGGAACACCGATCCCGTGACCTTCGCGTCAGCCGCGTCGACCGAGCCGGGCAGTGCGACGTTCAGGATCGGAAAGTCATTGGAAAAATCGATCGTGGTGGTGCCGCGGATGAAGGCTGCAACGCCCAGCACGCCGGCGGAACCGAACTCGCTGTCTGGCGACGATTCGGCGGTGGAGTTGTGATAGTCAAGCGCCAGGGTCAGCGCATCGTTCACTTCCCAGTCGACGTTGAAGCCAAGCGAGTTGTTTTCGTTCTTCGTTCCCAGGCTCATGCCGCCCATGGACAGGTCTGAGCCGGTCATGTCTTCCGAATAGATGATCGGGCCCACGACAGGCCCATCGGTCCACGAACTGGTTCCCGGCCCCCAGTTGAACCACACCGACAGCTCGCTGCGGTTCGTCTGGACCTTGTTCTCGGCATAGGTGTAGTCGAGCGTCGTGGTGACGCTGTCGGTCGGCGCGAACTGCAGCACCAATTGGGCGTTGGTGCGCTTCCGCTGCACGCCGTTGACGCTCAATCCGAAATTCTGAGGACGTCCGTAGACATCGGTGGCGTCCGGCGGATTTTCGATCGTATAGGCTGGGTAGGTAGGGTCACCCGGTCGCGCCAGATGTGCCCCGTCGGTCGAGGCGCCGGTCATCGTCTTCCAGCCGTTTGCCACGGCGGCCTGGCTGAATCCTGAATCGCGCTCCTGATAAGTCGCGCTCAGGCCGATGCCGAACTTGTCGTCGGCGAAGGTGTTGCTGAAGATGGCCGACACTTCAGGCGTAAGATCGCTGCCCGAGTAGCTGTCGGGCAGGTTGGACGCGGAAGTATCGTAGACGCCTTTCACGCCAAAAGTGGTGACGAGGCCGGGGTGGTCAAGCGGACGCGCCGTCTTGATGTTCACCGTTGCGCCGATGCCGCCTGTGGGCGTCTCGGCACGGGAGGTCTTGTACACCTCGATCGCAGACACCGAATCAGACGCCAGGTTGGAAAGATCGTAGGCGCGCGAGTTCGTCGTGCCGCCGCCACCCGGGCCGAGGTTGGAAGCCGGCATCTGCCGGCCGTTGAGCAATATCAGATTGAAGTCGGGGCCAACGCCGCGAACCGTGATCTGCTGCCCCTCACCACTCGCCGTGCGATTGATGGATACGCCGCTGATGCGTTGCAGCGACTCCGCGAGATTGGTATCCGGGAATTTGCCGATATCTTCGGCGATGATTCCGTCGACGACGCCCTGGCCTGTGCGCTTGAGATTCATCGATGATTCGAGTGATGCGCGAATACCGGTGACGACGATCTCGCCGACATCCTCCGGAGTATCGTTCGCCTCTTGCGCAAAGACCGGCGTCAAGAGAGATGATCCGAGGATCACCGAAATCGCCTGCGCGACAGGCCTGCGAATGAATGCGTTCGTCTTGTTCATATGCCCCCTCAGTAAAAAAGGTGTAAGCGTCAGACAAAAAAATGTAAGCGCTTACAATTTTTACGCTAGCATGCACTCCGAACTCAGGCAAGCAATCAAGTGCTGACAAACCCATGTCTTGTATGTCTTTTTTGATGTCTTCAATTTCGACTTTCATTAGTCAAACGAATTCAGCCCGCTGGTTTGCCTTGATAGCGGTAACCGCGGCACTTTTCTCGTCGGCTTGCGGAGGTGCAGGCAACGACAGTCCCCCTGTTCCCTCACCTAATCCTCCGCAGCCGACGGGACCTGGCACGCCGGGTATTTCCGAAACTGGCGGAATTCCCGGCGGATTTCGTCTCGTCTGGGCCGATGAGTTCGATGTCGCGGGCCTGCCCGACTCCACGAAGTGGAGCTATGACACCGAGCGCAATACGGCAGGCTGGTACAACAACGAGCTGCAGTACTACGGCAACGCGCGTATCGAAAATTCGCGCGTCGAAAACGGGATGCTGGCCATCACCGCGCGCCGCGAAGACCTATCTACCTCGATGTTGCCGGACTGGGGCGGACAGCGTTATTCCTCGGCACGGCTCATCACGCGCGGCAAGGCAAGCTGGACCTACGGCTTCATCGAGGTGCGCGCCAAACTACCCTGCGGCGTCGGCACCTGGCCCGCGATCTGGATGTTGTCCGCCCCACCACAAACCCAGTGGCCCGACGACGGCGAGCTCGACATCATGGAGCACGTGGGCTTCGACCCCGGCGTGGTGCACGCCACCGCGCACACCGGCGCGTTCAACCACACGCGCAACAACCATCGCACCGCCACCACCACGATCCCTGACGCCTGTACTGCGTTCCACCGGTACCAGCTGCACTGGACGGCGAATCGCATTACCGTGGGTGTCGACGATCGCAACTACTATCAATACTCGAACGACAACTCCGGTAATGCCGAATGGCCTTTTGACAGCCCGCAGTTCCTGATCCTCAACATCGCCATCGGCGGCGACTGGGGCGGGCAGATGGGCGTCAACGACGCCATTTTCCCGGTGACCATGGAAGTGGACTACGCGCGCGTCTACCAGTAGGTGCCGGGTGAGGAAAGTGGGGAGTGGCTCATCACAGCAGCCCGCTGCGCAGTAGATAGGACGGCGTGCAGCTCCAGGCGTGGCAGTAGCTGTTGATGTGAATGTCGCCGTACGGTGAACGCAGCGGCTGCGCCGGATCGTATATTTCCCAGAAGGTGTCGGCGCCTGCGGCGATCATGCCGCCCCAGTACGACTCCAGCAGGGCGCGCGCTTCTTTCTTGAGGCCGCCCGCCAGCATCCCCTCGACCACGTAGTGGTACAGATAAGGAGTGACCGGCCGGACCGCATTTGGATCCGCGACCGCGGCGCGCATGGCATCGGCACTTTCGCGACGCGAGGAAACGCCAGCGATGGCCATCCACGCCTGCGAGCCCCACGAAACCTGGCGGTTCGGACCGCTCACGAACACGCGCTTGGACGCATCCCAGTAGTGTTTGCGCGCCGCGGCGACCATGCGCTCGATGCGTGCGCCGTATTCGGCGACTTCGCCTTCCCGGCCGATTCGGCGAGCCAGCGCCAGCGTCTTCCGGTACGCGTAGACCAGCACACCCTGAATGGCCGCGTTCCGGTCGAGCTTGTCGGACCAGTCGATGAAGATCCACATGTTCTTCGGATCGACGTAGAGACCTTCGGCATTCACGTCACGACCGATGATCTCGAGCTGGCGCTTCGCGGCCGGCCACAGGTCGCGGCCGGTTTCGACATCACCGGTGGCTTCCACGTAGTCGTTGAGCGTCACGTTGAACAGCGCGGCGTAGTCGACGATGTGCAGGCCGCCGTATCGGGCCGCTGGCTTTTCGAAGACGCACGCCGCCACCAGCCCGTCGGCGCGCGGCAAGGCAGCGAAGAGATACAGGCAGCGCCGCACGACGTCGTTGGACTTGAATGTATGGTAGTTAGTGAGCGCCTGCAGGCGAAGGTCACCGACCCACAGCCGCCGGTCGCGGCGCGGGCCGTCTTCGAACGTGGTCTGCATGCAGTCGCGCAGCGTGGCGATCGACACCGCGTCGATGCGCTGCATGAGCGGCGTTTCCTTCGTCAGCGGCGCCGGAACGCCGCGTGCGGACGTGACCGCGTGGGCCTTCAGGTCCTCGAAACGAATCCGGAATTCCGGCGACGTATCCAGAACCTCAATCTTCACGTAGCGGAACGCGTACCGCCGCGGCATCCGCACGGCCTGAGGAAGGTAATCGACATTGATCAGCTCGTCGGGCAGCCAGGCCTCGCTCAACTCGCCTTTGTAAGGATAGAAAGGCTCGGCGACATCCGTCGGAACTTCACCGAACGTGAAGCGCAGGCGAACCGGGGCGTCCGGCTCGCGCCCCTCCGTGGCCAGGCGAAATGAGAGATAGCCCGTGCGATGGCCTTCGAAGTCAACGATGACGCTGTCGCCACGCTTGAATTGCCGGCCCGCGAGCGCCGATGCCGGCGCTTCGGTTTCCATGCGGAACCGAAGCGGCGTTTCGGGAGCTGCAACGGCACGCACCAGGTGCACCGGCAGTTGGTCGGTTTCGAGCAGCTCAGGTATCAGCGACTCGGCCTTGGCCGCCCAGGCTTTCAGCGCGTCGCCCGAGGGTGGTGGCCCGAGCGGCAGCGTCGCAGCCGATTCAGTCTGCGCGGACGCCGAACCCGCGAGGGCGGCGCCTCCTATAGTCAACAGCAGTTCTCGGCGATTCATGGCGCCACATTAACGTGGCACCTCCGAGCCGTCACCGCGTTTTACATTTATCCGCGCCAGCGCAGTGTCCGCCCGGCTCGATGCGTCCTTTGACGAGTCGCCAGCCCGCCTTCGGGTGCTCGAAAGCGAGAATCCGCTGCAGCGAAGGATCGCGAAATACCACTCGCAGGCCTTGTCCGCAAGCTCATGGGGCTTTCTCCTTGATCCTTTTCCATCTCACTAACTTCTCTGCAAAGGGCATGCCCGCGTGCGCGGGGCTGGTCGATGGCATGGACACATAACGGATCGCGGCGAATTCGGCTGACACCCCGGGCAGCACGAATCGCCGGTACAGGTCCTCGGCCTTGCGGCCATTGAAGTAGACGCGGCTGATCTGCGGATGGGCCCGGAAGAATGCCGCGAAATCGTTCGCCCGCGCCGACGCGCGGACGATCGAACTATCGAGGCTGCCGGGTCGCTCGGCCGCGGCCAGAACATCCCATAGGGCAATTCGATTGGCCGTCAATATTTCTACTCGGTGCATGTAGGGCAGCGATGACGCTCTTTCGTAGATCCGCTCGATGAGTTTCCAGAACACATTCCGGGGATGCGCGTAGTACTGCTGCATCTGCAGGGAAAGCTGCCCGGGAAGCGAGCCGAGGATGAGCAATTCGGCGTCTTCCATCGCGACGGGGGCGAATCCGCGGTCAACCTTCGACGTCGATCGAGTGAATGGCTTGCTCACGTGCTTGCCGGATTGAGTCTTTCAGGAGTCGGCTGGGTCACGACCGTGTGCCTCAATACGTGTGAATACGAACGCGAACCCGCGCCGGTTCGCTCATAGTGAACTCCCGACGGAGAGTTCGATCGATGCGCCAATTGAGGACCTATCCTGTTTGGGACGCCGGCGTACGCTGGTTCCACTGGATCAACGTCATCTGTGTGCTCGGCCTCGTCGCCGTTGGCGTGGTGATTCTCAACGACAGAGCGCTGGGTGTCAGCAATGACGGAAAAGTCCTGCTGAAGACGGTGCACGTCTGGATCGGCTACGTGTTCGCGCTCAATCTTTGCTGGCGCCTGGTCTGGGCATTCGTCGGCGGCGCCCATTCACGGTGGCGCGAGCTCCTGCCTGTCGGTCGCGGCTATCCCGCAGCGTTGCGCAGGTATGTCGCTGCGTTGCGCGCCGGTGAACACCCACAATATCTCGGACACAACCCATTGGGTCGCATCGCGGTGGCGGTGTTGTTGTTCCTGCTGCTGGCGCAGGCGGTCACCGGCCTGGTGCTTGCCGGCACCGACCTTTTCATGCCGCCCTTCGGTGCCTCGATCGCAAACGGCATCGCAGCCGCCGGAGTGGATCCGCGCACGCTGGTACCGTATGCGCCGGAGATGTACGACAAGGACGCCTATGCAGCCATGCGCGCCATGCGTGCACCGTTCGTACGCATTCATGGTTATGGCTTCTATTGTCTGCTGTTCGCGATCGGCGCCCACATCGCCGCGGTCGTGATCACCGAAGTGCGCGGTGGCGGTAACCTGGTGTCGGCGATGTTCACGGGAAAGAAGATTCTGCGGGCGCCGCTATCGGACCAGACCAAGGACGCAAGCCCCTGATCCAACGTAGGTAACGGCGTTCATACAGTACTCAGCGCGGCCAAGTACTGGTTATGCACGGGCCGGGGTCGCCGATTAAACTCCGCGGTTTCTCTCCACTCGCACGAGAAACCGCGCTTGACCATCCAGCAGATAAAGATTCGTGGCGCCCGCACGCACAATCTCAAGAACGTCTCCGTCGACCTGCCGCGCGACAAACTCATCGTGATCACCGGTTTGTCCGGCTCCGGAAAATCCTCGCTGGCCTTCGACACGTTGTACGCGGAAGGCCAGCGCCGCTACGTCGAATCCCTGTCGTCATATGCGCGGCAGTTCCTTTCGATGATGGACAAGCCGGACGTCGACAGCATCGAGGGTCTGTCGCCCGCCATCGCCATCGAACAGAAGGCGACCTCTCACAATCCGCGCTCCACCGTCGGCACGGTCACGGAGATCTACGACTATCTACGCCTGCTGTTCGCACGCGCGGGCATCGCGCGCTGCCCCGATCATGGCATCGATCTCGCGGCGCAGACCGTGAGCCAGATGGTGGACCAGATCGTGAAAATGCCGGATGGCCTGGCGGTGCTGCTTCTGGCGCCCATCGTCATCGATCGCAAGGGCGAACACGCGGAAGTATTCGAGCAACTCCGTGGCCAGGGTTTCGTGCGAGTGCGAATCGACGGCCGCGTGCATGAGCTCGATGCGCTGCCGAAGATCGACGCCAAGAAGAAACACACCATCGAGGTAGTGGTGGACAGGTTGCGCGTCCGCGCCGACGCCGCACAGCGCCTGTCGGAATCGCTGGAGACGGCGCTGAAGCTCGCCGGGGGCACCGCGCGACTCGCGCCCTACGAAACAGACAAGGTCACGAAGCCCGAAGAGGAAACCCTGTTCTCCGCGCGCCAGGCTTGCCCCGTTTGCGGCTACAGCGTGGCGGCGCTCGAGCCGAAAATGTTTTCGTTCAACAGCCCCGCGGGCGCCTGCCCCACCTGTGATGGCATCGGCCTCAAGGATTTCTTCGATCCCCTTCGAGTCGTCGCCTATCCACACCTGTCTCTCGCGGGGGGCGCCATCAAGAGCTGGGATCGCAAGAACGCCTATTACTTCGCGTTGATCACCGCGATGGCGAAACACTTCAAGTTCGATCCGGAAACACCGTGGGAAGACCTGTCGAAGAAAGCACAGCAGGTCATGTTGTTCGGCAGCGGCAACGACGAAGTGGAGTTTCGCTACGTTCACGGCAATGGTCGCGCCACGAAAAAGAAACATCGCTTCGAGGGCATCATTCCGAACCTCGAACGGCGCTACAAGGAAACGGACTCGTTGCCCGTGCGCGAAGAGCTGGCGAAATATCTCGGCAGCCAGCCCTGCCCCGACTGCAACGGCACGCGACTCAATCGCACGGCGCGCAACGTCTTCGTGGGCAGTCACAGCCTGCCCGAGATTGCGCATCTCACCGTCGGCGACGCGAAAAAGATGTTCAGCACGTTTGATGTCGCGGGCTGGCGCGCGGAAGTCGCCGACAAGATCGTCAAGGAAGTCGGCGACCGACTCAAGTTCCTGGTGGACGTGGGCCTCGACTACCTCACGCTGGATCGCAGCGCCGAATCGCTGTCCGGTGGCGAAGCGCAGCGCATTCGCCTCGCGAGCCAGGTTGGCTCGGGCCTGACCGGCGTCATGTACATTCTCGACGAACCATCGATCGGCCTGCATCAACGCGACAACCAGCGCTTGTTGGCCACGCTCAAACACCTGCGCGATCTCGGCAACACGGTGATGGTGGTCGAACACGATGAAGAAGCGATCCGCGCTGCGGACGAGGTGCTCGACATCGGGCCTGGCGCCGGCGTGCATGGAGGCAAGATCGTGGCGCAGGGCACGCCTGCCGACATCGAGAAACACCCCGATTCACTGACGGGCAAATATCTTTCGGGCCGCGTGAAGATCGCGCTGCCCGGCCTGCGCACGCCTGGAGACCCCAGGCGTGTCATCAAGGTGATAGGCGCCACCGGAAACAACCTCAAGAAGGTGGACGCGGAATTTCCGCTGGGACTGTTCACCTGCGTCACCGGCGTGTCGGGCTCCGGAAAATCCACGCTGGTCAACGACACGTTGTTCACGCATGCGAACCACAAACTCAATGGGACCGTGATGGACATGGCTCCCTGCCAGGAGATCAAGGGACTGGAGGAAATCGATCGGATCATCGACATCGACCAGAGCCCCATCGGCCGCACGCCGCGCTCCAACCCGGCCACCTACACCGGCTTGTTTGGCCCGTTGCGCGAGTTGTTTGCCGAGGTGCCGGAGTCGCGGACTCGCGGTTACGACGCCGGGCGGTTCAGCTTCAACGTGAAAGGAGGCCGCTGCGAGGCCTGCCAGGGTGACGGACTCATCAAGGTGGAAATGCATTTCCTGCCCGATGTGTACGTGCCCTGCGACGTGTGCCAGGGAAAACGCTACAACCGCGAAACCCTGGATATCCGCTGGCGCGGCAAGAATATCCACGAAGTGCTCGACATGAACGTCGAGGACGCACTGCGGCTGTTCCAGAACGTGCCCGGTGTGGGATCGCGGCTACAGACGTTGATGGACGTAGGCCTGTCCTACCTGCAACTTGGGCAAAGCGCGACCACGCTCTCGGGCGGTGAGGCGCAGCGTGTGAAGCTGGCGCGTGAACTCGCCAAGCGGGCCACCGGGCGCACTCTATATATATTGGACGAGCCCACCACCGGCCTGCACTTCCACGACGTGGCCCAGCTTCTCGATGTGCTGCACCGGCTCCGTGATGAAGGAAACACGGTCGTGGTCATCGAGCACAATCTCGACGTGATCAAGACCGCGGACTGGATCATCGATCTCGGCCCGGAAGGCGGCGCGGGCGGCGGCACGATCCTGGTGACGGGAACTCCCGAGGAAGTCGCCCGAAACAAGGATTCCTACACAGCGCGGTATCTGCAGCCCCTGCTGGTCCCTTAGTGCCGGGCCTGGCGCCACCGGGGTAACACGGCCCGTCCCGCCTCGATGTAGGCGGGACGGACCTCTTCACCGTCGATGATTCCACAACTAACAAAGTTGTGACGCGCGCGCGTTTCCGGATGGTTCGCGCGCCTATGTGCGATAGCGTACAGCGATTCCCCGCCTGATTACCCAAACTCCCGCCACGCATATCTGCGGGCGCACATGCGCGCCTATCTACTTCCGATGTAAAGGGACATACATGAACGACTTCAATTCTTTTCGCCGCGGTCTATCGTGGTGCGCGACAGCGCTGCTCGCCACTCTGGCCGCGGGATGTACCGGGGACTCGATCCTCGGCGCCGGCGGCCGCGTCGCAACGGCGCCCATCGCGCCCGTGGTCACCGCGGTGTCGCCTCTCGACAATGCCATCGGCGTGGCGGTGGGCAGCACCGTGGCCATCACTTTCGACAAGGCGATGGTAGCGGGGACGACCTTTACGGTGACCTGCGCGGCGCCCTGCGTGAATCCCAACGGTACGGTCGCTCTCAGCGCCGGCGGCACCGTCGCCACGTATACGTTGGCAGCGACAACCTCGTTCGCGCCCCTGACGCTCTACACCGTGACAGCCAACGCGCCCATGAGCGCGGGCGGCCTTCCGCTGGTTACGCCCTTCGTATCGCACTTCATTACGGCGGGCACCACGGCGGACACGAACCGGCCTCGCGTGTTGAACACGTCGCCGCTGACTTCGAGTCCCGGCCCGACGCTTGCCGTCGCGACGAACGCCTCGGTAGCCGCGGTGTTCAGCAAGGACATGAACCAGGCTTCCATCGAAGCCACTGCGCCTGCCACGTTCACAGTGACGTGCGTGACTCCCTGCGTGTCGCCAACCGGCGTGGTGAGCTACTCGGTGGGTAGCAGGACTGCGGTCTTCATCCCGTCGGCGCCGCTCACGACGGCCACGACGTATACGGCGACCATCAGCACTGCGGCCATGGATCTCGCCGGCAACGCGCTCGCCGGCAACCAGGCTGCGCTGCCCGCGGCGAGTGCCTACAGCTGGACCTTCACCACGGCCGCTGCGGCCGCTACCGGCGCAATCACCGTGTTATCGACGAGCCCGCTCGCCGCGGCGACCGGGGTCTGCCCCAGCGCGACCGTCAATGCGACATTCACGGTGCCTTCCGGTCTGCGCCTGAATCCGCTCACCGTGAACGCGACCAATTTCACCGTCGTCGGGCCCGCACCCGGTCTCGTACCGGTGACCGCGGCAACCATCAGTGTCGACAGCGCCACCGGGCGAATCGCGACTTTCACACCGGCGGCAGCGCTTGCGGCCAATACCAGCTACTCGGCCACGCTGATCGGCGGTGCCACGGGCGTCAAGGACCTCGCGATCCCCGCGAACGCGATGGCGGCAAATTCGACCTGGACATTCACCACCGGCGCCGCCACCTGCGTTACGCCACCGGCCATCCCGCTCAACTCGGCGGCGGTATTCGGTACGTTCGGCGGCACCGCCGGCATGACCAACTCCGGAATCCTGACCGTGGTCAACGGCAACATCGGAACGATCGCGACGGGCACTTCGTCGATCACCGGGTTCCATGACACCGCGGGTGACATCTACACCGAATCGATCGGCGCGAATGCCGGCGCGGTGAACGGGACTATCTACACCTGCACAAACTCCACGACGGGCCCGACCTCCGCAGGTCCGAACGCGGTCAAGTGCGCCGTCGCCACGCAGGCGCGGCTCGATGCGCAAGCGGCGTATCTGCAACTGGCCGGCCTCGCACCGGGCGCGAATCCGGGCGCCAATCTCGGT
>DASQJS010000173.1:0-17458 GCA_035630995.1 Steroidobacteraceae bacterium
CGATTAGCGTTGGTCGCTCGCACGACGAGGAGCCGTTGTCGCTCGTCCTCCCGCAGCGCGAAGTGCGTGAGCTTGCTGCGCTTCTTGGCTTCGCTAGCGCTCGGGTGCGTTCTTCGAGTCCCGGGGCCGGAAGCGACGCGGTGCTTGCGCTTACCGATGCGTTGTCCAGAGTCATCGCGAAGTACGAGGCGGCCGTGAGAGAAGATGTGCTCACCGTCCGCGAAACAGAAACGCAACGCGAGGCGCTAGCGGAAATTGCACGACTGGCGCGAGAACTCGACAAGTACTGATGTTCGATCGTGGCGACCACCACCGTCTTGAGCTGGAACACCCCTGTTCCAGAGGGTGTTCCAGCAGGACCAAAACGTTCCAAAGTGTTCCAGACGGTGGCGCCTAAGTCCTTGTCTCCATTGATGCGCTTGGTGATCGAATCTCTCCGGGCGCGCCAATTTCTCTTACCGTGACAATGTCTTGCCGCGGTTCACTTCTCCCACTCGTCGCCGTAACCAGGTGGTTGCGGGGGAATTGCGTGCTCCTGGTGTTTTGCCAGGTAGTCGCGCCTGTTCCGTACCCTGTTGTGAGACTCGCGCGCCGCCGGAACCCGTTACATCGCCCGCCATCACGGCGACGATCCGATCGTCGAACCGGTAGCTCTCGTCGCCAGCGATGTTGGGTTATTGGTGAAGCGCTACTACGCCTATCTGCGCAATAACCTAGAAACCGCGCGAGGCCCAACCCCGGATCTGGCGAAGGCCGTGGCGGCGCCGACCGACAACTGGCCGCCTCCCCGGCCCGATCGCCGGCATGCGAAATGTGGAATTGCTCACTCCTGCGAAGAGTCCGGGTTGCCCAAGTTAGGGCGGTGGAAGGGTTTCTACTCGATTCGAATCAATGATCACTGGCGTGTCGTTTTCCGATTCGAAAGCGGCAATGCCTCGGATGTTCGAGTTGTCGACTATCACTAGGAAGAGGGCTAGGAGGAGATATGGCCAAGAAAGTAAACCATCAGCCGGTGAATCCGTTTCATCCTGGCGAAGTTCTGCTCGAAGAATTTCTGCTGCCCGGAAACATCACGCAGACAGAGTTTGCGGAGCGCCTCGGATGGACGCGCGCGCGTCTCAATGAGCTGATCAAGGGGAAGCGTGGCATTACCGCGGAAGCGGCACTCGATTTGGCCGAGGCGCTCGGTACGTCGCCGCGACTGTGGATGAATCTGCAGGCAACTTTTGATCTCGCGGCTGCGGAAAAAAACGCGCAGCTTGAAGCATTCAAAGAAGCTCAGGACGGGGCCGCGCATGTCCTCATGCCGTTCGATATATCCACTTGACATGGGTCGGATCGTTGTTGGTCAGACCCTCCATTCCATTCCAATTCAAGTCGGCTGCTCCAATACGCGTAGATCGAGTTCCGTTGTGTAGAACGTGAACGCATTGCGGCCGTTCTTCTTCGAGTGATACATCGCCGCGTCGGCGTTCCTGAGCAGATCTTCCGTCGAAATCCCATCATCCGGAAAGATGGCGATTCCAATGCTCGCCGAGATGCTGACTTCATGTCCGTTGAGCGACTGTGGTGCGCAAACAGCGTCGAGGAGTTGCCGGGCGACATTCGCGGCGCCGTCAGAGCCGCCAATCGCCGGCAACAACACGACGAACTCGTCGCCGCCCATTCGTGCCACGGTGTCCGATTCACGCACGCATCCGGAGATGCGCCGTGCCACCGACTGTAACAGCAGGTCGCCAACTTCATGTCCCATGGAGTCGTTGACTTCCTTGAACCGGTCGAGATCCAGAAACAAGACCGCCGCGTGCCGGGACTCCCGTCGTGAAGAGGCGATCACTTGCTCGAGGCGATCGAGCAACAACACCCGGTTCGGCAGCTCGGTCAGCAGATCGTATTGCGCGAAATGCAGGATGCGGTCGGCCGCGGCCTTGCGCTCGCTGATGTCGGCAAAGATGCCAACGTAGTGGCTGATCGCGCCCTGGTTGTCGCGAACCGCACTGATCGACAGCCACTCGACGTACAGCTCTCCGCCCTTGCGGCGATTCCACATCTCGCCGCTCCAGTAGCCCACGGATGCCAGCGTCTCCCACATTTGTGAATAGAACGCGGCGCTTTGCCGGCCCGATCGCAGGATTGCGGGAGATTGGCCGACTGCCTCCGCGGCGGAAAAACCCGTCAGCCGCTCGAAGGCCGCGTTTACCAGCAGGATCTTCCGCTTCGTATCGCAGATCATGATGCCTTCGCCGCTCTGCTCGAGCACCGAAGTCCACAATCGCTTGCGTTCCTCCGCGAGCAGTCGCTCGGTCACGTCTTGAACCGTGGAGATGACATGCGCTGGCGCACCGACTGAGTCGCGTACGATGGTGCTCGACCATTCGCACCAGATCAGGCGACCGTCCTTGGTCCGATTTTGCGCGACGACGGTGGTGGTAGCGGATCCCGCGACCACGTGACGAATGACTTCACGTACGTAGCCGTGACCCTCGGCGGGAATTATGGAGTCGTACGGTGTTGCGCCAAGCATTTCCGCACGGCTGTAGCCAAATATTCTTTCCGCCGCGGGGTTCCACTCGCGCGTGGTCAATTCATCCGTAGGGTCGGCGATCACGAGCGCGATCGGCAACACATCGCTGCGCAAGCCGAGTTCGGCGCGCAGGTCGTCGCGCTCCGCGCGGATGCGCTTGCGATCGAGTTCTCCGCGCAGGGCTTCGGTAATGTCGGTCAGGATCGTGACCGACTCGTTCGCGGCGAGGCTGGTGCGGATTTCCACCGTGCGTTCCCCGCCGTCCTTGCAGGTCACTCGCGCGACAAGGGGTTCGGGTTGGCTGCCGGTTGCCTTGAAGACGCGAACGCCTGCCATCCACAACTCAGTCAGTCGTGCGCGCTCCATAGCGTCGGGTACCAGCTTGAGCATCCGCTGCTCGCGATCCGGAAGTTCCTCGGCCGTATAACCAAGCAGTTCGACAAAGGCGGGATTCACCGCCAGGGTATTACCCGCTTCGTCGGCAATGAAAATTGGATGCGGTGCGACATCGAATATCAGGCGGTCTCTCGCGCGCAAAGGCTGCGCCTCAGCGACTTCGGCCGCGGGCGTTCGCAGGGCTGCCTTCGCGCCCGCTGTCATTCGAGCCTGGCTCGAAAGACTTCGGTGAGGGAAATCACACCGGTGCGTGCGAGTTCGAGTGCCTGCGCCGTGAGCCTCACCATGCCTTCCTTCACGGCCTGCGCCTCGATGCGCTCGTGAGGTTCACCGCTGCGCACCAGCAGGCGAATCGCCGGAGACAGTTCCAGCAGCTCGTATACCGCGATTCGGCCGCGATAGCCGGTTCCCGAACATTCATCGCAGCCCTTGCCACAATAGAATTGTTCGGACGGCGCAACCCCGAGCGTCGCCCGCACCTCGACGGAAACAGTTTCCACCGCCTTGCAGCGATCACAGTTGCGCCTGACTAGTCGCTGTGCGAGTACTCCGGCGAGGGTCGCATTGACGAGGTACGGCGGAATACCGATCTCGATGAGTCGCGTCACCGCTTGCGCGGCGCTGTTCGTGTGCAGCGTCGATAACACCAGGTGTCCGGTGAGTGCGCTTTCCACGGCGATCTTTGCGGTCTCGGCGTCGCGGATTTCGCCGAGCAGGATGATGTCCGGATCGTGCCGCAGGATGTGCCGCAACGCCTTCCCAAAGGTGAAGTCGATTCCGGGCTGCACCTGGATCTGCACCACTCCGTCGAGCCGGTACTCGACCGGATCCTCAACGGTCACGATGTGAAATTCGCCGTTGTTGAGTTCCTGAAGCGCTGCGTACAGTGTCGTTGTCTTTCCCGATCCCGTCGGGCCGGTGACGAGCACAAGTCCCTGGTTGCGGTCGATGAGTGAGCGCATGCGCTTTTCGTCGCCTGCAGTGAAGCCCACGTCGGACAGGCGTCGCAGTCCGGCGCTGGGGTCGAGAATTCGTATCACGACGTTTTCGCCGTAAATGGTGGGGATCGAGGAGACGCGCATGTCGACGGAACCGCGCGCGGCCTTGAAGTGGATAGCGCCATCGAGGGGAACGCGGTGCTCGGCGACATTCATGCCGGCGAGCACCTTGATGCGTGCGACCACCGATGGCAGCACCGTGCGCTTGAACTCGCCGACAGCTACGAGCGAGCCGTCGATGCGATAGAGCACCTCCGCCTTGTGTTCGCGCGCGCGTAGATGGACATCCGAGGCGCGGCGCCGTACGGCGTCGATCAACAGGTTATTGAGGAGGCGCACGATCGGCTTGTCGAGCGCCAAGCGCTCGATGGGCGGCGCCGCCGGAGCGTGGTCCACCTTGAGATCGAGAGTTTCGCTCCCGATCGCCGGATAGCGGGTCGCGATTGCGACGTCGAGATCTTCCGGGCTCGCGAGGACCGCTTCGACCGGGTATTGAGTCGAGAATTTCAGTGCGTTCAGCGCGGCCGAGTCGGAGGGATCGTCCGTCGCCACGATCAGTCGTCCGCGTTCGAACATCAATGGCAGCAAGCGGTGCGCACGCGCATGCTCGGGCGCCAGTGCCGCCAACGCCGCCGGGTCTGCGTCGAAATCTCCCAGGCGCACATACAGCACACCCATCTGATCGGCGAGTGCCCGATACAGGTCGTCTTCGCCGATCTCGCCGGATGACAGGAGCAGGTCGCCGAGCCGCTCGCCGGGGCTCGCTTCCTGCAGGGCCAGCGCGCGATTCACGCCGGTGTCGCTCAAGCTGCCCGCATCCGCCAGCAATGTGCCCAGAGGTTCTCGATGGACGCGCAGCGGCAATGCGAGCGCCGCGCGCAGTTCGGCACGGTTGGTGGCCGCTGCACGATTTTCCGACGGCTTGCCGCTCGCATGGCGCGGCGAGAGGGTGGCAGTGGTGGCAGGGGTCATGTCAATAATCCTTCGCTGGAGTGGGACGTTGACCAAGTATCGGCCGGCAAGTGGCATGCAGCGCCCATTCGGGTCGCATTTCGGTGAACTACGTACATACCTGCGGAGATCACGGATCTCCGCACCGCGCAGAGATGCGCCTGTTGAGCCTTGCTCCCGTGTTCCCTTACTACTTTTCCACCGCGACCTGCTTCCTCGACTTGTCTGCCTGCTTGCGGATAATTTTCACGAGCACGCATTGAGAATCGGACGCCATGAACATCGTCGACATCGCCATCGCCCCCGGCCAGCACGTCAGCAAGACTGAACGCCACCGCATGCAGGCTCACGCCTTATGGGAGATATCGGCGTCGAAATACATGCTCGGAGGAAATGTCGATGCGATGGCGCGCCAGATCACGGAAATGGCCGCGCAGGCAACGGGCGTGGCGCGCGCCAACGTCTGGTTGTTCAACGACGCGGAAGACGAACTACGCTGCATCGATCTGTACGAGGCGCGGGCAAGCCGGCATTCGTCCGGCTCAGTGCTGCGCGAGCACTAGTTCGTGAATGAATTCCGGGCGCTGAAACTTGCGCCCTATGTCGACGCGAACGAGCCATTCACGGATCCACGTACGCGCGGTTACGTCGAGGGTTACATCAAGCCGCTGGGCATCACTTCCATGCTGGATACCGTCGTCGCGGTTTCGGGCAAACACCTCGGTCTGTTGTGCCTGGAACATGTCGGCCAGCCCCATATCTGGCAGCCCGATGAGATCGCCTTCGCTGCGCGCCTCGCCGACAAGCTGGCGGTGACGCTGGCACTGCGTCTCGCCCGCGACGCGGAAGCGGCATCGCGCGCGGTCGCACGCCTGGCCCACGAGAGTCCGAACTCGGTGATGCGAGTGCGTCGCGACGGGCAGGTGCTATATGCCAATCCGGCGAGTCGCGACCTGCAGGCGCTGTTCGGCGCCATCGTCGGCGAAAAGGCCAATCGACGATGCCTCGACATCATCGACGAATGCATTTCTCGCGGCGCGTCGCACGAGGTCGAACTGGCGCACGAAGAACGGGTCTACTCGGTGGTCGCCTCGCCGATCCTGGCGGAAGGCTATGTGAACATCTACGGCACCGACATCAGCGCCCGCAAAGTGGCCGAAGTCGCGCTGCGTGAATCGCGGGATCTCCTCCTTTCAGTCGTGGAAAATGTGCCCGCGCGCGTTTTCTGGAAGGACCATGACCTGCGCTTCCTTGGCTGTAACAGCCTTTTCGCGCGCGATGCGGGCCTTGCAAGCCCCCAGGATCTTATCGGCAAGAACGACTTCCAGATGCCCTGGAGCGCGCAGGCTGAGCGTTATCGCGCCGACGACAGGGGCGTCATCGAATCCGGAGTGCCAAAGCTCGGTATCGAGGAACCGCAGTCATCGCCCGGCGGGCGTACCGTCTGGGTGCGAACCTCAAAAGTACCGTTGCGCGGTCCGGACGCAACGCATGTGGGCGTCCTCGGCATGTACGAGGACGTCACCGATCGCAAGGCCGCGGATGATGAGCTGCGCAAGAGTGAGGAACGTTTCCGCGGCTATTTCGAGCTCGGGCTGCTCGGCATGGCGATCACCATGCCGGACAGGCGCTTCTCGGAGGTCAATGGCAAGCTCTGCGAGATGCTCGGTTACTCGCGCGACGAATTGATCTCCATGAATTGGGCGTCCCTCACGCATCCGGAGGATCTCGCCGATGACGTCGCCCGATTCGAGCAGCTGTTGTCGGGCGCGACAGAAGGTTATTCGCTCGACAAGCGCTACATCCGCAAAGATGGCTCGACTGTCTACTGCACGCTGTCGGTCAGCTGCGTGCGCCGGGTGGACCTCACCGTGGAATACATCGTCGCGCTGATCCAGGACATCACGGAGCGAAAACTGGCAGAAGGCACGCTGCACGGTGCGCTGGTCGCCACGGTCGAGGCCATCGCGGCAACCGTCGAGGCACGTGATCCCTATACGGCGGGCCACCAGCGCGGAGTTGCGGTGCTGGCCGAAGCGATTGCGCGGGAGATGGGATTGTCTGCCGCAGTGGCGGACGGCGTAAGGTTCGGAGCCCTGCTTCACGACCTGGGCAAAGTACAGGTCCCGGCGGAGATCCTGTCGAAACCGACCAAACTTTCGAAGCCCGAATTCGAGCTGATCAAGACGCATCCCCAGGCGGGCTACGACATCGTCAAGGGAATCAAATTCCCCTGGCCCGTTGCCGAGATGATCCTCCAGCACCACGAGCGAATCGACGGATCGGGCTATCCGCAGGGACTCAAGGGCGACCAGATAACCCTCGGAGCGCGAATTCTCGCGGTCGCGGACGTCATGGAGGCGATGGCCTCGCATCGCCCGTATCGCGCCGGGCGCGGAATCGATGCGGCGCTGGAAGAGCTCCAGGGTAAGCGCGGACGGTGGTTCGACCCGGCCGCGGTGGACGCCTGTGTGCGGCTGTTCCGCGAGAAGGGCTTCAGGCTGGAGAAAAACCTGATCTGATGAGGCTCATCGGCGATCTGCGCGAACGGTCAGCGTCGGTTCTTCGGCGCTCGAGTGAGGGTCGGCCAGGCGAACAGTCGACGGCACCAGCCGCTGGGAGACGACTCCCTTGAGGTTCATCAGTCCCGAGGTGAGTGCGGGCTCAGTAAGGGCGTCAGGTCGGTCGTACCTAATTCACGAGTCTCGAGCTGCGCGCGCTCATCTCAACTTAGAGTCGACGGCGATGCTCTGCGCGTATCTCGGGAAATCGAGGTGGAATCGCCGCTTGAGATCGGCCGCACCCGCTTCGATCCGCTCCCAATGCCGATCGGGACGGCGCTTCTTGAAGCCAAAGACGATGATGTTGCCGTCTGTCTGAACCTGCAGCGACAACAGCTCGTCTTCAAAGGCTTCACGAATTTTCGCCAATTGAGTGGCAGTGGAGAATCTGTCGCCACAGATGTTGGCGACAAATACCCCGTCAGAAGACAAGTGTTGGCGCGCCCTCCGGTAGAACTCGACTGACCCGAGTTCTGCGGCGATGCCTGCCCGGTCACAGGCGTCCGCGAGGATCACGTCCTTGTAGTGCGTCAGTACTGAAACATAGGACGCGCCATCGGCGTTGATCACGCGAAAACGATGATCGTCCTCGGGAACACTGAATTCATCGCGTAGTGCGATGACATCCTGATTCACCTCGACGGCGGTGAGCGATGCGGTGGGCAGGTTGGCGTAGCAGAACTTGGCGAGAGATCCGCCGCCGAGGCCGAGCAGCAGGATGCGCTTTGGAGCGCGGTTGAAGAGGAGGAACGCCATCATCTTGCGTGTATAGGCGAGGGCCAGCCTTACCGGATTGCTCAGCTCCATCACGCTTTGAATCGCGCCGAAATCGAAATGCAGAAATCGCCGCGGACCGTTGTCGACGATGAACGGCCTGTCATAAGTGCCCGCGTACACCCGCTCTCGAAGCGTCTCGTGACAACTGTCCGGTGGCTCGAGAAAGCGCAACCTGACGTTTGCGCCCGGGAACGGACTCTCGATTGCCAGGAGCCGCGACGAGCGGCGTTTCAACCGAGCGGACCCAGGGGCCCGCGCGAAGATCGCTGTTCAATGAGCGAGAGCACAGCGCTCTCGATGTCTTCGACTGTGCGCGAGCGGAACGGGGCGGACGATGCTGTGCTGGTGGCGATGGTGTGGACAGCGGCGCCAGCACTGGCACTGCGCCCCTTGAGCCCCTGTGAGCCCAGCGTCAACGCCGTCATGAATCCACGTCCCCAGCCGTGCAGTGTTTCGGCGTGTTCGCGTTCTCGCAGACCGCGCAGCACCGACGATTCGAATCGCGGCGGCTGAAGAGAAAGCTCGCGATCGAGATCCTGCATGAAGCCGACGATCAACGCGACGAACTCATCGTATTGCGATCGCGTTGCAATTTTCGTCGGCACCTTCCAGCCGGGGTGACCCCAGATGCGCGGCAACCATGCGCCGGAGGAAATACCCACCGGCCAGGCAATCAGTGCCACTAGATAGCCCTCGAGCTCCGCGATCTCCATGTGGCCGCGCGGCCAGCCGGCTTCGCCCAGCCAGGCCGTCAGGCGCGCTTGCTGCGGATGGCCGAAAGGCGCGGCGCCAAACGTGAGCAGGTTCGGCGGCATGAACTCACCTGGATCGGGCCGCGCCAGGCGATACCGTTTGGACAAACTACTCATCAGGCGGTTTTTCGGCGCGACAAGCTCTTGCCTTCCGCTTCCGGCGACCAGGGCTTCCCGGTGCGCGATTCGATATAGGCGCGCATGAGTCGCCGCACAACCTGGGAGGGCGTCGAGTCCTCTTCGGCACAGAGACGTTCGAACACGGCTTTCTTGCGCGGGTCGATCAGGATTGTCAGGCGCGCGGTGCGTTCTTCCAGGGCCAAGGAGTTTCTCTCGTGAGGGGGATGCGAATCACATTATCATACTATTCACATTTGATCGTCATCCTGCAACACTAAGGCGGATTCAACGTAAGTTGGAGCGTGGTGGCACCCGGGTCGTTTTCTCCTTTGATTGCATGTATTTCCCTGCTCGCTGCCTGGGGAGTCATCGGCGTGCTCGGGCTTCTGCGACCGTCGAGCCTGGCTCTTTCGCGTCGTGTCCTGTTTCCACTGGGCGCGCTCGCGGGCCTGGGCCTGGCCGTGGCGGCCCTTGCCGGCATCGCGGTTCCCGCTGAGCGCTTTGTTCTACCCATCGGCTTGCCCGACCTGCCGATGCACCTGCGACGCGATGCGCTCAGCAGCGTGTTCCTGTTCCTGTTAGGTGCGGCGTCCGCCGGCATCTCCATTTTCGGTGCGGGTTATTTTCGCGCGGGTGAGGGGACCGCTCCGGGCCTGCTGTGCCTGCAATACCACCTGTTCCTTGCAAGCATGGGTTTTGTGCTGCTTGCGGATGACGCCTACAGCTTCATGGTGTCGTGGGAATCAATGGCGCTGTCGTCCTATTTTCTCGTAACCACGCAGCATCGAATACCCGAAATCCGTCGCGCCGGATTCCTCTACCTGCTCATCGCTCACCTGGGCGCCATCGCCATCCTGCTGTCCTTCGGAGTCATGCAGGGCGGGAGCTGGCAATTCACATTCGACGCCATGCGTTCGGCCACGCTCACACCCACGTGGGCCGCGGTCGCTTTTTCACTGGCCTTGTTTGGCTTCGGCGCGAAAGCGGGATTGGTCCCGTTGCACGTATGGCTGCCGGAGGCGCATCCGGCGGCGCCGTCGCCGGTGTCTGCGCTTCTGAGCGGCGTGATGCTCAAGACGGCGTTGTACGGAATGCTGCGGGTTACGTTCGACTTGCTGGATCATCCGGTCTGGTGGTGGGGCCTCATTCCGCTCGTGCTCGGGCTGTTCACGGCGATCTATGGCGTTGTGTTCGCGGCCGCGCAAACCGACATGAAGCGCCTGCTGGCGTTTTCATCCATCGAGAACATCGGCATTCTGTTCACCGGCGTCGGCCTCGCCATCGTCTTTCTTGGCGTTGGAATGTCGACGCTCGCGGCGCTGGCGTTGGTGGCGGTGCTCTATCACGCGATCAACCACGCATTCATGAAGAGCCTGCTGTTCCTTGGAACGGGCTCGGTGTTGCACGCAACGGGTGAGCGCAATCTTGGCCGCCTGGGCGGGCTCATTCACCGCATGCCCTGGGTCGCCTGGCTGACCCTGGTCGGCGCGCTGGCGATTGCGGGGCTGCCGCCGCTCAATGGCTTTGTTTCCGAATGGCTGCTGTTGCAGGCATTCCTCTCGGCGCACGAAGTGCCGCGCTCGTTCGTCAACATGTTGCTGCCGCTTGGCGCGGCCGTCATTGCGCTCGCGGCGGCGCTCTCGGCCTACGTCATGGTCAAATTCTTCGGCGTGGTGTTTCTGGGCCAGCCGCGCGAGGCTGGGCTGGCCAAAGCGCAAGAAGCGGGATGGCTCGAGCGTGCGGGACTGTTGTGGCTTGCGGCGGGCTGCGTGGCGCTTGGCCTGATGCCGACGCAGGTGATCGCGCTGCTCTCCCTGGTGCCCGAGCAGCTGGGCATCGTCGATGCCTTGCCGACAACTTCGACCTGGTGGCATCTCGTTCCCGTCGCCGGTCGCCAGGCCGCTTATGCGCCGCTGGTGTTCCTGCTGGCCATCATCGCCACGATTGTCATCACCGTGGCCCTGGTCAGCATGTTCTATCACCGCAGGATCCGTCGGAGCGCGGCCTGGGACTGCGGGTTTGCGCGGCTCGATGCGCGCATGCAGGACACGGCGGAAGGCTTCGGCCAGCCGATTCGCCACATTTTCCTGCCGTTTTTCGAGATGCAGCGGGAACTGCCGACTCCCTTCGATCGCGCGCCGCAATACCGTGTCGTGATCGGTGATCGCTTCTGGCGCGCGATCTATCTACGGCTCGCGCGGTGGGTGCAGCGGATTGCGGAGGCCGTTGCATGGCTGCAGCAGGGGCGCATCGCCACCTATCTGCTGTACAGCTTCGTCACTCTGCTCGTGTTGCTGGCGCTGGTGTTATGACTTCACTGCACTGGGTCACGCAGGTCCTCGAAGTGCTGGCCGCGCTGGTCGCCGCACCGCTGTTCGTGGGGTGGATCAACCAGTGCCGTGCCTGGCTGCAGAACAAGTCGGCGCCGCCGCTGCTGCAGCCGTATCGCGGAATCCGCAAGCTGTTCCACAAGGACGCCGTGCTCGCCACGCACGCCTCGCCACTGTTTCGCATTGCACCGTACGTGGTATTCGGCGCCATGGTGTGCGCCGCGGCGGTGATTCCTTCGCTCGGCACTCGTCTGCCGTTCTCCGACGCGGCCGATGCGATCGCGCTCGTCGGCCTGTTCGCCACCGCGCGCGTTTTCATGGCACTCGCGGCGATGGATGTGGGCACGGCATTCGGCTCGCTCGGCGCCCGGCGCGAAATGCTGGTGGGCTTCCTCGCTGAGCCCGCGTTGCTCATGGTGATCTTCCTGGCATCACTGATCGCCGCCAGCACCTCGCTGCCGGCGATTTCCGAGGGATTGGCAACGCGGACTCTCGCGCTGTATCCGAGTCTGGCGTTTACCGGGGCCGCATTTCTGCTGGTGCTGCTGGCGGAAAACGCGCGCATTCCGGTCGACAATCCGGCGACCCATCTCGAACTCACGATGATTCACGAAGCGATGCTGCTCGAGTATTCAGCCAGGCACCTGGCGCTGATGGAATGGGCCGCGGCGCTCAAGCTGTTCAATTACGCCTGCATCGGTTTTGCGCTCTTCCTTCCATGGGGCTCCGCTACCGGAGACTCACCAAGCCCGGTGACACTGCTGGCGTCCATCCCGATCCTGGGCTTGAAGCTGCTCGCGGCTGGCGCCGTGCTGGCGCTCATCGAAACCGTTTCGGCAAAACTGCGCATCTTTCGCGCGCCGGAGTTCCTCGCCACAGCCTTTCTGTTCGCTGTGTTAGGCCTGCTCGTCCATTTGCTCCTGGGGTCATGAAAAGATGAGCAACCTGAGCCTCGATCTGCAACTGCTGAATACCTTCGCCGCGTTGTTGCTGCTGTCTTCATTCGCCATGTTGTCGCAGCGACGGGTCGTGACCATGGTCAATCTGCTGGCGTGGCAAGGTGTGCTGCTCGGGCTTGCGACACTGCTGTTGGCCTGGCGCACGGGCAATAGTCACTTGTATGTCTCGGCGGCGATGACCTTTGGCCTCAAGGCGCTGTTCCTGCCGTGGCTGCTGCATCGATTGATCCGGCGGCTCGGCGTCTATTGGGACAGTGAGCCGTTGCTGAACATTGCCGCAACGATGCTGGTGGGGTTGCTGATCGTGATCTTCGCGTTCGGCCTGGCTCAGCCGATCGCCGCGCTCGCGACCACGTCCACACGCAGTTCAATCGGCATCGCGGTCGCGGTCGTATTGCTCGCGTTCCTCACCATGATCACGCGGCGCAAGGCGATGTCACAGGTGGTGGGATTCCTGTCGATGGAGAATGGATTGTTCTTCGGCGCCATGAGCGCCACGTATGGCATGCCGATGATCATCGAGCTGGGAGTCGCGCTCGACGTGCTGGTCGCCATGCTGGTGCTGGGCGTGTTCTTCTTCCAGATCCGCGAGCAATTCGACAGTCTCGATCTGCATCACCTCGAGTCGCTCAAGGAAGAGAAATAGCGTGGAGTTCCTTTTCTTATTGACCACCCCGGTCCTTGGCGCGCTGTTTCTGGCATTTTTCGGGGCGCGGCGCTGGGCGCCGGAGGCGAATGCAGCGTTCAGCCTGGGCACGTTCGTGGCCGCCTGCGCGCTCACCGCGCGAGTAATCGGCGAGGGGAATCTGAGCGCGGCTCGCGAACAGTTCTTCATCGATCCTTTCAACGTGTTCCTGGTTGCCCTGACGGCGTTCGTGAGCCTCACCACCTCACTGTTCTCACGACCCTACATGCGCATCGAGCGTGAGCACGGACGCGTCAGACCTGCGCAACTGCGCCTGTATCACAGCATGTACCAGGTGTTCATCGCGGCCATGCTGATCGCGCTGACCACCAACAACATGGGGCTGATGTGGGTGGCGATGGAGGCGGCGACGCTGTCGACGGTGCTGTTGGTAACGCTTTACCGCACGCCCGCGAGCCTCGAAGCGGGCTGGAAGTATTTCATCCTGTGCGGCGTTGGAATTGCACAGGCACTGTTCGGGACGATCCTGTTGTATTTCGCCGCCGAGAAAGTGCTGGGGGCGGAAGGCATGAGCGCGCTGCTCTGGACACATCTAAATGAGGTCAAGGGTCAGCTGGAACCGACCGTCTTGAGCCTGGCGTTCGTATTTCTCCTGGTCGGTTACGGCACCAAGGTCGGTCTCGCGCCGCTGCATAACTGGTTGCCCGACGCGCATGCCGAAGGCCCCACGCCGATTTCCGCGGTGCTCTCGGGACTCCTGTTGAATGTCGCCATCTACGCTGTCGTGCGCTGCAAGGTGCTGGTCGAAGGCTCGCTGCACTCGCCGTTGCCTTCGCGCATGTTGATGGGGTTCGGGCTGGTGTCCATGGTCCTGGCGGCGTTCTTCCTCTGGCGCCAGCGTGACATCAAGCGTTTGTTTGCCTATTCGTCCATCGAGCACATGGGCATCATCACCTTCGCGTTCGGCATGGGTGGCGCGGTGGCAAATTTCGCCGCGCTGCTGCACATGACAGTGCACTCGCTGACGAAGTCCGCAATTTTCTTCGCCGTGGGTCATGCCGCGCAGAAGGCCGGTACCCAGGTCATGGACGACATTCGCGGATTGATCACGCTCAGTCCGACCGTGGGTTGGGGATTGATGATCGGGACGCTGGCTATTCTCGGCCTGCCACCGTTTGGCGTGTTTGCCAGCGAATTTCTGATTCTCACCACGGCGATGCGCGAGCAACCGTGGGCCACGCCGATCCTGTTGATGGCGCTGGGCGTCGCATTTGCGGCGATCTTCCGCCGGGTGCAACCGATGGTCTTTGGCGAGACCACCGCCAGGCGCTTGCCCCATCCGCCCGCATTGCTGCCCGTGTTCGTTCACCTGGGGCTGGTCCTGGTGCTTGGATTGTTCATTCCTTCCTACCTTGCTGACTGGTTCCGGCTGGCGGCAAAACTGATTGCGGGCGCCTGACATGGAGCTGCAAAACTGGATTGATCAGTCCACGCCGCTGCCCGGAGCGCCCGGGTTGCGGCAATTGGATGTGACTCCGGATACCTGGCGCGCCTGCTCGATGGATGTGGCCGCGAGCGGCGGCCGCTTGTTTTCCTTGTGGGCGGATTGCGCGGGCGAAGTCACAGTGTTCGCCGCGCTGGTCGCCGAACCGGTTGTGTTGCTTCTCGTGCTCGAACTGCCGGCGGCGTCAACCTATCCGAGCCTTGCCGACATTTTCCCCGCCGCCGCGCGCATGGAGCGCGCCGTCGCGGATCTTTGTGGTGTCAGCGCGCGTGACACCGACACCAGGCCGTGGTTGCGCCATGTCGCGTGGCCGGCAAACTATTTCCCGCTGGCGGGTCGTTCGCCGTCTGGCGTGTCCAATCAATCCCTCATCGACGACTATCCATTCGTCCGCGTTGCCGGCGATGGCGTACACGAGATCGCGGTCGGCCCCGTGCACGCGGGCATCATCGAACCGGGGCATTTCCGATTCTCGGTCGTCGGGGAGAAGGTGCTCAGGCTCGAAGAGCGCCTGGGCTACACCCACAAAGGCGTTGAGCAGCGATTCACCCAACTGCAATTGCCCGACGGGCATCGCCTGGCTGCTCGAGTCTCTGGCGATTCTGCCGTCGCGTATTCGTGGGCTTACTGCCAGGCGCTCGAAGGGATGGCGCAGACATCGATTCCGGCCCGCGCCGCCTTCTTGAGGGCCTTGGCGCTCGAGTGCGAACGCATCGCGAATCATCTCGGCGATCTGGGAGCGCTGGGTAATGACGCCGGTTTCGCATTCGGGCTCGCGCAGTTTTCGCGGCTCAAGGAGAGCTGGCTGCGTGCGAACGAGTCGGCTTTCGGGCAGCGATACCTGATGGATTTCATCGTGCCGGGCGGTACGCAAGGCGATCCGCCGGCCACTGCGCTCGCCGGTCTTGTTGACTGCGCCGGAATGATCGCCGGGAAAGCGGCCTTGTTTCGCACCATCTACGACGAACACGCAGGTGTGCGCGATCGTTTTGCCGGCGCAGGCATCGTGTCGCCGCAGCTCGCAGCGCAGCTTGGTCTCACGGGTTTTGCGGGGCGCGCAAGCGGGCAGGCACACGACCTGCGCATCGATCTGCCGTGCGAACCATACGCAAGGCTGGCGGTGCGCAAAATGACGAGCACCGAAGGCGATGTGTTCGCGCGTGTCGCGGTGCGTTTCGATGAACTGCAGGAATCGCTGCGGCTCGTCGAGCAGATCGTCAGGCAACTGCCGGATGACGGTCACCGCACGATTGTCGCGACTCCGCCGGACGGCAGCCTGGGAATCGGCCTGATCGAAGGGTGGCGCGGGCCCGTGATGATGGCGCTCACGGCAGGTCCTGCAGGCCAGATCCGTCGCTGCCACCCCCACGACCCGTCCTGGCAGAACTGGCCGGTGCTCGAGCACGCCGTCATCGGCAACATCGTGCCGGATTTTCCGCTCATCAATAAGTCGTTCAATCTGTCCTACAGCGGACACGATCTCTAACCATGTTGAAGACCCTGCATCAAATCTGCCGCGCGGGCATCGTCACCGAAAGCCCACCCGCCATCGAGGAAGCGCTGCGCCTCGGTGATACGTTGCAGGATCGCATTCGTGCCATTCTCGGACGCGCGCTGTGTATCCGGCACGTGGATGCCGGATCCTGCAATGGCTGCGAGCTCGAAATCCATGCCCTCAACAATCCCGTGTACAACATCGAGGGACTGGGCATCAAATTCGTCGCCAGCCCGCGTCATGCCGACTTGTTGTTAGTCACGGGTCCGGTCTCGCGCAGCATGGAAGCCGCATTGCGTCGGACCTACGACGCCACACCGGAGCCCAAGCTCGTCGTCGCGATCGGCGATTGCGGTTGCACCGGCGGAGTCTTTGGCGAGAACTACGCCAGCGTCGGCCGGGTCGGCAACGTGATTCCAGTCAACGTGGCGGTGCCGGGATGTCCTCCGAGCCCGAACCGGATCCTGGCCGGGATCCTGACGGCGATTTCACCGCCGGCGGCGAAATAGGACTCGCATCAGCACATGTCCAAGTCAACAAAACCCCAGTGGCTGGAATTCGAGAGTCCGTGGGCTTGCCAACCCGGCAAGGTACGCGTGCTCCAATCGGCAGAAGACGTCAGCCGCGACGAACTCGCGAAGCGAGCCTGGCGCGACGAGCTTGCGCGGCCATACATCTTCGAGACCCTGTTCGAACGGCGAATGCATTTCACGAACGAAGCCACGCAAAGCGCCATGCTGTTCAGCGACCCCGATGCGCTGATTTCCCAGTACACCCGCAAGATGATGGCGTTCCTGCTGTTCAATCCAAATCCCAAGCGGATTGTGATGATTGGGCTGGGTGGCGGTTCGCTGGCCAAGTTCTGTTATCGCCATCTGTCTCGTTCGCACATCACGGTCGTCGAGATCAATGAAGACGTCATAGCCCTGCGCGAGGAATTTTGCATTCCGAAGGACGACGACCGGTTTCGCGTCGTTCACGATGACGGTGCCCGGTATGTCGAAAGGCTCGACGAGAAGGTGGATGTACTGTTGATCGACGCCTTTGACGCAGATGGAATCGCGTTATCCCTGGCGGAATCCGACTTCTATTCCTGCGCTGCGCGCCAGCTCACGCAAAGCGGAATGCTCGTGATGAATTTTTGGGGGCCGTGCGACCGCTACGTCGATAACCTCGTGCAAGCGCGAGCTGCCTTTGGGGACAGCCTGCTGCTCGTTCCAGTATCGGGCGACGTGAATGTCTTGTTGTTTGCGTTCAAGCAGGCGCCGCCGCACTCGATCACGGACGAGCTCGAGAGGCTCGCGAAGCGGCTACAGATGCGTCTTCTGCTGGATTTCCCCCGGTATCTTCGGCGCATTTGCCAGGGAATTACTCTCGCCGATTCGCAGACATCGACGGAGCTGCAAATCGCGGCGGCGTTTTGCCTGCCCGCCCACACTGGAGGA
>DASQJS010000174.1:0-7419 GCA_035630995.1 Steroidobacteraceae bacterium
CGCATCGGCCCCACGGCAATGGGACCGGCCGAGAAGTTCTTCAACTCCTATCCACTGGTGCATACCGGCGGCGTTTATGAAGGTTCACGCGCGGTGAGCCCCGACAGGCGCGTGTTCATTCTCACGCGCTCCGGATTCGCCGGCCTGCAGCGTCATGCCGCCGCGGTGTGGAGCGGTGACATCGCATCCCGATGGGATGATCTCTACAACCAGATTTCCGCGGGCGTGAGTGTGGGCTATTCGGGGCTGCCCAACTGGACGTTCGATATTGGCGGATTCGCCAATGAAGGGCGCTACAGCACGGCAAAACCCGCGGCCGCGGATCTCGAGGAATGGCGAGAGCTCAACTTGCGCTGGTTCCAGTTCGGCGCGTTCGCACCGCTATTCCGTTCGCACGGTGAGTTCCCGTTCCGTGAGATCTTCAATCTCGCGCCTCAAGGATCGGAAGTCTTCGCCAGCCTGGTGTGGCACGACAAGCTGCGTTATCGACTGCTGCCGTACACCTACACGCTGGCTGCGGATACCTTCCACCGCGATGGCACCATCATGCGCGGCCTCGCCATGGACTTCGCCGATGACGTCGCCGCGCGCGACGTGCGCGATGAGTTCCTGTTCGGCAAGGCCTTCCTGGTCGCTCCGGTGCATGAGCACAAGGCCCGCACCCGCCAGGTCTATCTACCGGCCGGGGCCGACTGGTATGACTTCCATTCGGGCACGAAGACCGCGGGCGGGCAGAGCGTGGAGGCGGCCGCGCCCCTGGCTCGCATGCCACTTTATGTGCGTGCAGGATCCATCGTCCCGGTGGGGCCGGAGGTGCAGTACACGTCCGAGAAGCCCGGCGCGCCGATCACGCTGTTCGTGTTCACCGGTACCGACGGCAGCTTCGACTACTACGAAGATGACGGCGTGAGCTATGGTTATGAACGCGGCGAATTCGCGCGGATTCCGCTGCGCTACGACGCCGCCAAGGGCGCGCTGACCATCGGCGCGCGATCGGGCAGCTATGCCGGCATGCCGGAGGAGCGCACGTTCAAGGTGCGCTGGATCAGGGCGGGCGGCAAGGCGCCGGCGGATCTCGACGCGGCGGCGGATGCCACCGTGGAGTACAAGGGCGCGGAACTCACGGTGCCGGGTGGGGAAAGTGGGGAGAACAAGTGACGGGCTGAGATATGTGGGGCGTACAGTTGCTCTCCCCACTTTCCCCACCCGGCACCGACCGTGGTAAAACCTTCGTCACGAGGGGTGTTCTCTACTAATAAAAATGGGAGTGCACCGTGGCGAAGGTTCCAGCAGGGGTCGGACCGCGTTTTCCGCAAGTGGTCGTGCTCGTCGGCGCGACCGGCGATCTCGCGCGCCGCAAGCTCATCCCGGGGCTCATGCACCTGGCGCGCGTCGGTTTCATTCCCGGCTGCCGCATCATCGGTGTGTCGCTCGACCAGCTCGACACCGACAGCTTCCGTAATTTCGCGCGCGAGTCGCTGACTGAATTTTCGGCGCGCAGAGTTTCCGACGACGACTGGAGCAGCTTCGCGAGCTCGATCGACTACGTGTCGTTGTCCGCCGGCCCAGCCGCGCTGGCCGAGGCGGTTACGCGCGCCGAAGCGTCCATCGGTGGGGAGAGCCGCCGCCTGCATTACCTGTCCGTTCCGCCGAGCGCGGCGCTCTCCGCCGTGCGCATGTTGGGCGACGCGGGCCTGGTGCAGAACTCGCGCATCATCATGGAAAAGCCGTTCGGTACCGACCTTGCGAGCGCAGTGCAGCTCAACGCCAAACTCCACGAGGTGTTCGCCGAAGAGCAGATATTCCGCATCGACCATTTCCTCGGCAAGGAACCCGCGCAGAATATTCTCGCGTTCCGTTTCGGCAACGGCTTGTTCGAGCCGATCTGGAATCGCAACTTCATCGACCACGTGCAGATCGACGTGCCGGAAACACTCGGGCTCGGCAAACGCTCGGGATTCTATGAATCCACGGGCGCGTACCGCGACATGGTGGTGACGCACCTGTTCCAGATCCTGGGGTTCATGGCGATGGAGCCGCCCACACACCTGGCGCCGAAGCCCATCAGCGAAGAGAAGAACAAGGTGTTTCGCAGCATGCTGCCGATCCAGCCCGCCGACGTGGTGCGCGGGCAGTACATCGGCTATCGCGACGAGGAGGGCGTCGCGCCGGAATCCGACACCGAGACCTTCATCGCGCTGAAATGCTCGATCGACAACTGGCGCTGGGCCGGCGTGCCGTTCTATCTACGCACCGGCAAACGGCTGGCGGAAGGCCAACGCATCATCTCCATCGCATTTCGCGAGCCGCCGAAGAGCATGTTTCCCGAAGGCTCAGGCGTCGGCGCGCATGGCCCCGATCACCTGACCTTCGATCTGGCCGACGCCGCGAAGACCTCGCTCTCGTTCTACGGCAAGCGCCCGGGGCCCGGCATGCGCCTCGACAAGCACAGCCTGCAGTTTGCGATGAACGACACGGGGCAAATCGGCGACGTCCTGGAGGCCTACGAAAGACTGATCCTCGATGCCATGCGCGGCGATCACACCCTCTTCACCACGGCCGAGGGCATCGAGCGGCTTTGGGAAGTGTCCGTCCCGCTGCTCGAGTCGCCGCCGCCGGTGCGCACTTATTCGCCGGGTTCGTGGGGGCCGAACGCCATCCACCAGCTCGTCGCCCCGCACGCGTGGCGGCTGCCGTTCGAACGCGGCTGGCGCGATCCGAACAAGCAGGGGAGCTAGCGCGGACATAATCCGCCCGGGCCGGAGCCATTAATAAGAGTCGGCCCGGATGACAATCATTCTTGATTGCAATCAAGAATGATTCGCAATAAGATCTGGCCGCTGCTGGAATGGAGTGATCGCCGTTTCAGCCGCTGCCCCGGCAGCAATGCCAGCCACTCCCGACCGGGATAGCCAGAGAGCGCGGGGACCGCATCAACCGCATTTGGGAGCTAAACCGTGTCGCACCTTTCCATCGCTGTGGCCGTGAGTCTTGCGCTGTCCGCAGCCGCCGCCAAAGCACAAACCGCCAACGAAGAAGCGAAGGTCATGCCGAAGGTGTCGGTGGCGGCGCCCGAGCCCGAAGAGACGGTGAAGGTTGACCGCGTGTCGTCACCAAAATTCACACAGGAACTCCTCGACACGCCACAGACCATAGCCGTCGTGAGCAAGGAAGTGCTCAAGCAGCAGGGCGCCACCACGCTCTCACAGGCGCTGCGTAACACACCCGGCGTCACGTTCCTGCTGGGCGAGAACGGCAACACCGCAACCGGCGATTCCATCTTCATGCGTGGCTTCGACACGCAGGGTTCCATCTTCATCGACGGCATCCGCGATCTCGGCACCGTCACGCGCGACACCTTCAACACCGAACAGGTTGAAATCGCCAAGGGTCCGGCGGGTCCGGACTATGGGCGCGGCGCCGCGTCGGGCTACGTGAACATGGCCAGCAAGGTACCGACCGTGGATAGTTACATGGGCGGCACGGCCAGCTACGGCACCGCCAACAACGGCCGCATCACCGGTGACATCAACCATGAGTTCGGGGACAGCGGCACCGCCGTGCGCCTCAATGTCATGGGCCAGGATGGCGAGGTCGACGGCCGCGACTTCATCGAGCGCAAGGGCTGGGCCGTGGCGCCGGCGATCGCGTTCGGGCTCGATGGCGACACGCGCAGTTACTTCTATCTACTGCACACGGAGCAGAACAACATTCCCGACGGTGGCGTCACCACGCTCGGGCTGGATGGCTTCTACAACCGCGATCTCGATCCGAATCCGCCCGCGACCACGCCGCCGCTGCCGCCGCCGCGCGCACCGGGCGTGATCCCCGCGCCTGTCGACACCGAGAATTACTACGGTTATCGAAGCGATTTCGAAGAGACCTCGGGCACGATGTTCACGGCTCGTTTCGAGCATGATTTCAGCGAGAACGTGTCGCTGCGCAACAGCACGCGCTACGGCCGTCTCGAGCAGTTCTACATCCTCACGGGTGTGAACCTCGTGATCATCCCGAGTCCGGACCCGGATACGTGGACGGTCAACCGCACGCGTCAGAGCAAGTTCCAGGAGAACACGCTCATGACGAACCAGACCAACCTCACGATCAACGTCGCAACGGGTTCCGTGAGCCACGCCATCACGACGGGCGTCGAGTTCATCGATGAGGAGCAGTACAACCCCGCCTATGCTCCCGCGAGCCTCGGTACGCTCGTGCCGGCGAACCCGTACGACCCGGGTCTCACCGACGCCCCGCCGAACTATGCGCCGGCGCGCAACGGCGCGTACACGCGCGGCGAGACCCAGACCATCGGCGTCTATGCGTTCGATACCCTGAGCTTCGCCGAGAAGTGGGAAGTGACGGGCGGATTCCGCGTCGACTCCTACGACACGGACTTCGAGGGCGTCACGGCGAGCGTCGCGACGCCGCCGGTTCTGACCACCTCGCGGCTCGGAACCGACGACTCCCTGTTCTCGTACAAGGTGGGCGTGCTGTACAAGCCGCAGCCGAACGGCAGCATCTATCTGTCGCATGCCATCTCGAAGCAGCCCCCGGGCGGCGCCAACTTCACTTTGACTCCCCCCAACGGCGCTAACAACGCGAACCGCACCGATCTCGAGCCGACCGAGGGCGAGAACCTGGAGCTCGGCACGAAATGGGAGTTCCGCGATGGCGCGCTGGCCGTCACCGCCGCGCTCTTCGACAGCAGCAACAAGAACGAACTGGTGCCGGACGCCACCAATCCCACCGTGTTCGTGCAGGTGGGCGAGCGTGAAGTGAAGGGCATCGAGCTGGGTATCGTGGGCAAGGTGACCGAAAACTGGGATCTGACCGCAGGCATCGCCAAGATGGATACCGAAGTCGTGAAGGGCAGCACCACGCAGCAGGGCTCGCAGATCAACTGGTCGCCCGAGCTCACGTTCTCGAGCTGGACCACCTACCGCACGCCGTTCGGCCTCTCCATCGGCGGCGGCGCGCGCTACATCGACACTGTGGCGCGGTCGATCTCCAACAACGTGCTGCCCACCGCGAATGTGCCAACCGCCCCCGAGTACTGGGTGGTGGATGCCATGCTGGGATACCAGGTGAACGACAAGGTGAACATCCAGTTGAACGGTTACAACCTCCTCGACGAGGAGTACATCGCCACGCTCAACAACGGTGGCTCGCGATTCATCCCGGGTGCGCCGCTGTCGGCGCTGCTAACCGTGAACTTCACGTTCTAACAGCCACTGTGCGAGCATTCGGCCCATGATGATCCATGTGCCGAAGGTCCTGACTCCCGAGCAGGTGGCGGAATGCCGTCGCCTGCTCGATACCGCCGAATGGACTGACGGCAAGGCGACCGTCGGAGAGCAGGGGGCGCTGGTTAAAAAGAACCGCCAGTTACCCGAGCTGTCGCCGGTCGGGCGCCAGTTGGGCGAGATGATCCTCACCGCGCTCGCGCGCAATCCGCTGTTTTTCTCGGCAGCGCTGCCGCTCAAGACCGTGCCGCCGTTGTTCAATCGCTACGAGGGCGGCGAGCAGTACGGCACCCATATAGACGGCGCGGTGCGCGCGGTGCCCGGCAGCTCGCACTTCATTCGCACGGACCTTTCGTCCACGCTGTTCCTCACCGATCCGTCCGCGTATGACGGTGGTGAGCTCGTGGTGTTCGACACCTTTGGCCAGCACGAAGTCAAACTACCGGCGGGCGACCTCGTGCTGTACACGTCGGGAAGCCTGCACCGCGTGAATCCCGTGACGCGCGGCGCACGCGTCAGCTCGTTCTTCTGGACCCAGAGCATGGTGGCGGACGAACGCCACCGCGAAACTCTCTACCGGCTCGACCAGACCATCCAGAAGGTCCGCGGCAAACACGGCGAGACGGACGAGACCGTGGCTCTGGCCGGGCACTATCACAACCTGCTTAGGATGTGGTCGGAGATCTAGCGAACCGCGGGCAGAATATAGTTTCCGACGATGTCGAAGGGCTGATCGCCCATCGGCGAGTTGTAGTTGGAGCCGGTGAACACCGCGATCAGGTCGAGCGCCGGAAAGACGAAGATGAAATTGCCGCCGTTGCCCGACGTGAAAAAGCTCTCCACCATGACGCCGCGGTGCGCGAAGGAGCGTTTCCACCACAACAACCCGTATCCGTCGTTTCCCAGCGTGGTGACTCGCTCGCGCGATCTCGTCACCCAGTCGGCTGGAACCACGCGGGCGCCATTCCATACGCCGCCGTTGAGGTAGAGCTGTCCGAACCTCGCGGCGTCTCGTGGCCGGAGCCTCAGGCCTCCACCGCCCGTTGCGCTGCCATCTGGCGATCTCCGCCATGTGGACTGCTGTATGCCGAGAGGCGCAAATAGATAGGCGGCGGCGTATGCGTCCAGCGCCATGCCCGAGCGCCACGCGATCACCTGCCCCAGGACGACGACTCCGCCAGTGCAGTACGACGCGACCGCGCCGGGATCGTTCACCATGGGCAGGTCGAGGATGAAGCCGACCCAGTCGCGCGTGTTGTACATGCGCTCCTCGTTGCCTCGCGAAGCGCTGCTCCAGTCGTTGCACTCGAGGCCGGAGCGCATGTCCAGCAGGTGCCGGATGGTGATCGCGCGCTTGCGCGCGTCCATGTTTGCGTGATTCTCGAACTGCGGGATCAACGTCGCGATGGGATCGTCGAGCGCAAACAACCGCTGTTCAATGGCTATGCCGGCGAGCGCGGAAGTAAAGCTCTTGCCTGTCGAGCGCAGGTCGTGAAGCGTTTCGGGTCCATATCCGTTGAAATAGCCTTCTGCCGCGAGCCGCCCGTGTCGCACCACCACCAGCGCGTCGACTCCGGAAAAGCGTCCGTCACGGATTGACTGGAGGGTGCCGAGCACGGCGGGGGAGTCCATGCTTTCAGCGGTCGGGGAGGAAACGGACCAACCATCGCCGGTATCTGCGGGTGCGACGCTCACTGTCTCGGGCAGTCCCGGATTGGCGTCCGGCGGCGGAGCCCAGGATTGGATCCCGTTGTCCCCGCCGCCGCAGGAACCCAGAAAGGTGCCCGCCGCGACCAACAGGATGATGGTTGCCGGGTTCGAGTTGGTTTTCATATGAGCTGAGTGGTGTTTGCGGGCCACAATCCTTCGTCTCACTTTCGCGCAATGGGGCGCGAAGGATTTTTCGCCGCCGGGCACACTAACCCCCGATGAACGAAATCGACCAGGAGCTGGTCGGACGCCTGTTGCGCGGGGACCGTGCGGCGTTCGATGAGTTCTTCAATGAGTACTACCCGAAGCTGTATCGCTTCGTGAAGCGCCGCATGCCGTTCGACGCGGCAGCCTGCGAAGACGTGGCCCAGGCCACGCTGTGCCGCGCGCTCGAGAGCCTCCATGGCTATCGCGGCGAGGCGGCGCTCATGACCTGGCTTTGCACCCTCTGCCGGCGCGAGCTCTC
>DASQJS010000175.1:0-3534 GCA_035630995.1 Steroidobacteraceae bacterium
TGCGCATGTACCTCGTGAACTGGATAGGCGAGCGCGTGGTGGCGGACCTGCGCAGCGCGGTGTACGCGCGGGTCATTCGCATGGACCCGGCGTTTTTCGAGGTGACCAAGACCGGCGAGGTGCTCTCCAGGCTAACTACCGACACCACGCTGATCCAGTCGCTGTCCGGCATCGGTTTGTCGATCCTGCTGCGCTCGACGGTGAGCTTCCTGGGGTCGCTGGTCCTGCTGCTGCTGACCAGCCTGAAACTCGCGCTCATCATCTTCGCGCTGATCCCGACCGTGCTCGCGCCCATGCTGTTGTTCGGCCGGCGCGTTCGCCGCCTGTCACGCGATTCACAGGATCGCGTGGCCGACACCTCCGGTCTCGCCGGCGAAACCCTGAATGCCATACAGACGGTGCAGGCGTTCACGCTCGAAGGGCTGCAGGGCAGCCGTTATGACGCGGCGGTCGAGGAGAGTTTCAGCACGGCCGTACGCCGGACGCGGGTCCGGGCCTGGCTGATCGCGTTTGCCATCATGACCATGTTCTCGGCGGTCACGCTGGTGCTGTGGCTGGGCGCACGCTCGGTGCTCGACGGCACCATGTCCGGCGGCGACCTGGCCAAATTCCTGAGCTACGCGCTCTTCATGGGCACGGCGGTCGCGTCACTCTCCGAGATGTGGGGCGAGTTGCAGCGGGCATCGGGCGCCATGGAGCGCACCATCGAGCTGTTGCAATCGCGGCCGTCCATCGTGACCCCGACTGCGCCCATCGCTCTCGAAGTCACGCGCGGCGCTATCGCCTTCGAGCACCTGTCATTCAACTACCCGTCGCGGCCCGACACGCGCGCCCTCGATGATTTCCACCTCGAGATCGCGCCCGGCGAAACCGTGGCTTTCGTCGGTCCCTCGGGTGCTGGCAAGAGCACGGTGTTCCAGCTGCTGCTGCGATTCTATGACCCGGCGTCGGGACGAATCCTCATCGACGGGCTGGACATCGCCAGGGCGGATCCATCCGTCGTTCGGGCGCACATCGGCCTCGTGCCGCAGGAAACCATGATTTTCGGCGCGAGCGCGCGCGAGAACATTCGTTATGGCCGCCCCGGCGCCAGCGACACCGACATCGAGGCCGCGGCGCGCGCAGCGGCCGCGGACGAATTCCTCGAAAGACTGCCGGAGGGTTACGACACCTTCCTCGGCGAACGCGGCGCGCGGCTGTCGGGTGGTCAAAAGCAGCGAATCGCCATCGCGCGGGCGATCCTCAAGAACCCGCCCATCCTGCTGCTCGACGAGGCCACCAGCTCACTGGATTCCGAGAGCGAGCAGCTGGTGCGCGACGCGCTCGAGAAGCTCAAGCGCAACCGCACGACGCTGGTCATTGCGCACCGGCTGGCCACGGCCATCAATTCGGACCGGATCGTGGTCGTCGACCGCGGACGCATCGCCGGCATTGGCCGGCACGAAGAACTGCTGCGGGACAACGCGTTGTATGCGCGGCTCGCGGCGCTACAATTCGGCGAAAGAGGAGACAGCCCATGGCCTATATCGATGGATTCCTGATCCCGGTGCCGAAGCGAAACGCGGCGAAATACAAAAAGATGTCTACCCAGGCGGGCAAGGTGTGGATGGACCACGGCGCGCTCGAATATCACGAGTGCGTGGCCGATGACGTCATGTACGGCAAGTACACCTCGTTCCCCCAGGGCGTGAAGCTCAAGAAGGGCGAGCAGGTTTGGTTCTCATGGATCGTCTACAAGTCGCGCAAGGATCGCGATCGCGTGAACGCGAAGGCGATGAAGGATCCGCGGCTCGCGCACATGATGGACCCGAAGGCCATGCCATTCGACGGCAAGCGCATGGTGTTCGGCGGCTTCAAGATGGTGGTCGATCTCTAGACGCTCCATCAATCTGCAACGTCATCCCTGTCTAATCGCCGGATGTCAAAAGTCCTGGTGGTTGACGGCGATCGTGCGGCGCGCGATGCGTTGGTTACCTGTCTGAAGTTCGTCGGCATGGAGGCGCACGGCGCGGAAAATGCGGCCGCGGCACGGTGTTGGCTCGAGACTGATGTCGCCGACGTGCTGGTCCTGGCCGATGAAATCGCGGATGGAGTGTCCACCGATCCGGGCCGATCGATCATCGTGTTGACGCGGCCGACGATATCGCCCGGTCGCGTGGTGGAGCGAGTCGAGTGGCTGATCGAAGAACGCAGGCTGCACCAGGACGTCATCCTGACGTTTGGTGGGCTATCGCTCGACGTTTCGGCTGGTCGTGTCTCATCCGCAGGGACTGAAGTCGCGCTGGGCCACATCGAAACTCGGCTGCTGGCCTTTTTCATGGGTATTCCCGACAAAGTCATGTCGCGTGCCCAATTGTCGCGGCGAATGTGGCCCGCAAATGTGCGTGTCGCCGAGCGTACGGTGGACATGCATATCCGCCGTCTGCGCCTGGCGCTCGCGCAGCTCGATTGCGCCGGCTACATACAAACGGTGCGCTGCTCCGGGTACCGCTTCTCAGCCTTTTAGCGAAGACAGTCGTGTAAGTCGCGGAGTCATAAAGATGAAATGGACCGCGAGCACACTTTGTTTCCATGCACGATCCGGATCGCATCCACAAAGTCCGCTTCCGTTCGGTGTTCGTATCCGATGTCCATCTCGGTTCGCGGGATTGCCGGGCCGGCGAGCTGCTGAAATTCCTGGAATCGATCGAAGCCGACTATCTGTTTCTCGTCGGCGACATCGTGGACTTCTGGAGTCTTCGCCGGTCCTTCTACTGGCCCGAAGCGCACAACGAGGTGTTGCGCGCGATTCTCGCCATGGCCAAGGAAGGCACGCGGGTCATCTACGTGCCCGGAAACCACGACGAAAACATCCGTGAGTTCTGCGGCTCGCTGTTTGGCAATGTGAGCATTCGCCGCCGCTATGTGCATGCCACGGCCGACGGCAGGGAATTCCTGGTCATGCATGGGGACGAGTTCGACTCGGCGGTGAAATGCAGCCGCTGGCTCGCGCGTTTTGGAGCTACCGCGTACGAATTCATGATGCGCATCAATCGTGGTGTGAATCTGTGCCGGCGCGCCGTCGGACTGCCGCACTGGTCGCTCGCCAGCTACCTCAAACTACGACTCGCGAACGCCGTGCGCTACGTCGAAGCATTCGAACATGCCGCGGCGCAAGCCGCGCTCAGCCGTAATCTCGCGGGCATCGTCTGCGGCCACATCCACCGCCCGGGGCTTCGGCAGATCGACGGTGTGCTCTATTGCAACGATGGCGACTGGGTCGAAAGCTGCACGGCGCTCGTGGAGACCAGCAGCGGCGAACTGTCGCTGTGGTATGCGGAAAAGATGTACCCGCATCAGCAGCAGGAGGATCTCGTCGGGATCGCCGCGTAAGCCGACAGTACAGTTGTCAGGATTACGAGGGTTTCTCTCACGCTACTTGGCCGAAGGGTTGTGAAATAATCCTGCGCCATGGAGCTTCGCTTTCGCATTCTCAATGTCTTCACGTCAGGCAGCCGCCTCTCCGGAAACCCGCTGTGCGTGGTCGAAGACGGC
>DASQJS010000176.1:0-9629 GCA_035630995.1 Steroidobacteraceae bacterium
AATGCCGACGGCACCGGCATCCACCAGATTTCCTTCAACCCGAGCAGCGACCTCTACCCGCAGGTACTGCAGAACGGACGCGTGTTGTTCACGCGCTGGGACCGCGCCCCGGGCCGTGACGGATTGCACCTGTACACCTCGAACCCCGACGGCACCGACATGCAGCTGCACTACGGTGCGGTTTCGCATCTGACCGGCACCGTCGACCCCACCACCGGCCAGCCGACCTCCATCGAATTCATGCGCGCGCGCGAGATGAGCGATGGGCGGCTCATGGTGCTCACGCGCCAGCGCACCGACGTCGACTTCGGCGGCAACCTCACGATCATCGACACCAACCGCTTCGTCGAGAACACCCAGCCGCTGCTCACGAACGCCGGCATGCCCGGCCCCGCGCAAACTCCGGCCACGTTGAACCCCGTGAGCACATTGCCCGGCCCGTCGGAAGGTGGACGTTTTCAATCGGGCTTCCCGCTTTGGGATGGCTCCGGACGCATTCTCGCGAGCTGGTCGCAGTGCCGCCTGCTCGACACCGTCGACCCGACGCGCATCGTGGCCTGCACCGACGAGCGGCTTGCGAATCCGAACGCGCAGGCAGCGCCGCCGCTGTACAGCATCTGGATGCTGAACCCCGCGCAGAACACCCTCCTGCCGGTCATGCAGCCGGTCGAAGGCATCATGGTGACCGAGGCAGTGGCCGCTCAGCCGCGCACGCCGCTGCCCTCCGTCATCGTCGACCAGCAGCCACCCGCGCTCGATGCCGACCTCGTCGCCGAAGGCGCGGGCCTGCTGTCGATCCGCAGCGTCTACGACATCATGGGTGTCGACCAGGCGCGTACCACCGCCGGCACGGCCACCAGCATCGCCAACGTTTCCAATCCCTCGCTCGCGCAGTACGGCAGCCGCCTGGCGCGCTTCGTGCGCATCGAGAAGCCGGTGTCGATTCCGGACGATGACGACATCGCCGATCCTGACAACTCCGCGTTCGGCCCCACGGGCGTGATGCGCGAGATCGTCGCGTACGCACCCGTCGAGCCCGATGGTTCGGTGCGCATGAAAGTGCCGGCGAACGTCGCCTTCCAGATCTCGGTGCTCGATCAGAACGGCCGCCGCTTCAGCCCCATCCATCGTTCCTGGCTGCAGGTTCGACCCGGTGAAGTCATCGAGTGCAATGGCTGCCACGTGCGCAACGCCGTGACACCGACGACGTCACCGCTGGTTCACGGCCGCAAGGGCCTGTTCAATGCCGTGAACACAGGTGCCCCTGCCGGCCCATTCCCCGGCGCCGTCACGTCAATTTCGTCCGACGGCGGCGACACCATGGCTCGCGCGCGCTCACGCGCCGCCTCGTCGTGCGTCGACCCGATCACCATGGTCGAGAACTGCGGCCTTCAGTCCATCACGCCGAGCGCCAATGTCGTTTACAACGAGATCTGGAAGCCGGCAGCGCTGCCCACCGATTCGTTTTCGTACAGCTATCAACAGTTGACGACGGCCTCGCCGGCGAATGTCGGCTGCTTCCCGGTGTGGACGCCGACCTGCCGCATCACCCTGCACTACGCCACCATCGGCACTCGCGCGGGTCAGATCCATCCTCTGTGGTCCGTGCCCCGGCCTGCGGCCGGCGTGGACACCAATAATGACGGCATCCTGGAATTTCCGCAGACCTGCACCAACTGCCACTCGCGCGTCGATCCGGTGGATGCGGCCGTGGTGCAATTGCCTGCCGCCTCGCTCGAGCTCACCGACGAAGTGTCGGACGAAGATGCCCTGCAATTGCGCGCGTACCGGCACCTGCTGTTCAATCGGCCGCAGCTGGAATTGGTCATGGGCGCGATCCAGCAGGTGACCATTCCGGGACCGCCGGACGACAACGGCATCCCCTCGCAGATCCCGCAGACCTTTCCGCCATCGATGGGGGCAAGCAATGCGCGCGGCTCACGGTTCTTTACCGTGATGAACAATACGACGCATGCAGGTATGCTCTCGACCGCTGAACTGCGCCTGCTTTCGGAGTGGCTGGATATTGGAGCCCAGTATTACAACGACCCGTTCCCGCCGACTCCGCAGAACTAGTCTCGCGCTTGCTTTCGTCTTCGCGTGTTCTCTTTCGGTCACAGCGTTAGCGAAGCAGACCGAGGAAGAAAAGGCCGCCAAGGCAGCCGCGGCGCAGGAGAAGCTGCTGCAGGTGTTCGTCAGCGAGCCGTACCTCGAGTTGGCGATCGGACCTGGTCGTGGCTATGCGGTGTTCCACGTGGTGGAGCGCGAGCAGTCGGTGGACGTCCTGTTTCGGCGCACAGACTGGTTCAAGGTGCGCACCGAACAGGGCGTGGAAGGCTGGGCCCGTGCGCGCGACATGCGCCGAACGAAGCTCGCCGACGGATCTCCATTCGTCTTCAATCTCGGCGACCGCGCCGGTTTCACGACGCACGACTGGGAAATCGGCATTGGCGGTGGCGACTATGGCGGAGCGAACCTGATCGCCGCGTACGGTTCGTACTCGCTCACCGACAACATGAAGATCGACCTGTCGTTGTCGCAGTTCCTCGGCAATTCGTCGAATGGCTGGAAAGCCGAGATCGGACTGCAGCACGTACTGTTCCCCGAATGGCGTTTCTCGCCGTTCCTGACGCTGGGCACTGGTTATGTGGAGACCAGCCCCCGCGCCACGATCGTGCTGCCGCTCGATCGCGCGGACCAGACCGCCTACGCCGGGGCAGGGGCACGTTTTTATCTCACCCGGCGCTTTTTCTTGCGCGCCGACTATCGCTGGCACACGGTATTTACCAGCCGCGATGACAACGAGGAGTTGGAAGAATGGAAAGTCGTAATCGCCTGCTTCTTCTGACGGCGGTTTGCTGCGCCACGCTGATGCTGAGCGGCTGTGCGTCGTTTCGCTGGCCGTGGGGCAAGGAAAAGGTCGAAGAACAGCAGACCGACACCGAGGCCGCCGAAGAAGAAGCGGAGGAACAGGACGTGTCGCCACCACGCGTCATCGAACCGAACGTGACGCGCCGCAAGATCAAGACTCCCAGGATCGACAACGAAAATTGGGAAGTCGGCGCAGGCCTCGGGTTCCTGTCGATCGAGGACTTTGGTACGAGCTCCACCTACGCCGCACAGCTTAGTTACCATGTGACAGAAGACTTCTTTTTCCGCCTCGACGCAGGGCAATCCACGGCTGGCGAGACCAGTTTCGAGACGCTCGGCGGCGACATCGAGCTTCTGACCGGAGATGAGAGACGCTTCACGTATTACAGCCTCTCGCTGGGCTACAACTTCCTTCCTGGCGAGGTCTATCTCGGTCGCAATCTCGCCATGAACAGTAGTTTTTACCTGTTGGGTGGCATCGGTAGCGTGGATTTCGCCGGCGACGATCGGTTGACGATCAATCTCGGCGCGGGCTACCGCGTGTTACCGACCGACTGGCTGGCGATAAGTATCGGAGTTCAGGACCGCGTGTTCGACTCCGACTTGTTAGGCGAGACCAAGGTCACCAACAACATAGAAATGCTGCTCAGCGCGACCGTCTTCTTCTGACGGAGTGAGCTTTATGATGGCACGTACGCTGAAAGCCAAAGGAATCGGACGAGTCGCTAAAGGACTGGCCCTCGCGCTGGTGTTCGTGCTGCCGGCATTTGCCGCATCGTCCTCGGGCCCCGCTCCGGCGTTCCAGCTCGCCGGGCGCAATGGCAAGGCCATCGACCTCTCCCAGTTCAAGGGCCAGGTCGTCATGATCAATTTCTGGGCCACCTGGTGCAAACCGTGCCGCGATGAAATGCCGTTGCTCGAAGACATCTACAAGAAGTACAAGCCCATGGGCTTCACGCTGGTCGGCGTGAATGTCGAGCCGGATGCCAAGGACGCTGAAGCCTGGTTGGGCAAGCTCGCGAAGCCGGTGAGCTTCCCGATCGCGTTCGACACTGACAGCAAGGTCAGCAAGATGTACAAGGTAGCCGTCATGCCGAGCACCGTGTTCGTCGACCGCAAGGGAAACATCCGGATCATGCACAAGGGCTACAAGGCCGGCGATGAGAACACCTATCTCTCGCAGATCCGTTCGATGTTGAAGGAATAGGCCAGGAGAATGGGAGATACGATTATGCGCACCCGTGGTTGGCTAGTTCTGTCCGCCCTCGCCGTCTTGTCGGCGGGCTGCAGCTCCATCGAGCCGTGGGTGAAGCCGTACGATCGCGAGAACCTCGCCGATCCGATCATGGCGTTCACGCGCGCACCCATCTCGCAGGACTTCCTCGACCACGTGTTCGAATCGCGCGAAGGTTCGCGCGGCGCCACCGGCGGCGGTGGCGGCGGCTGCGGTTGTAACTAACAAAGCAGCCGCTTGATGAAAGCCCACTACACGCGTCTCGTTTTATTCGTCATAACCTGCCTCGCCGGTACCGCAACGGCGGGCGTGCTTCCCGAAGATCGCGCCGACCTCCTCTACTTCCGCTACGACGGCGGCGGCGTGGAAATCACCGGCCCCTCGGTGCTGGTGCGCAAGAGCATCGGCGAACACTTCTCCGTGGCCGCCAACTACTACATCGACATGGTGTCGTCGGCGTCCGTGGACGTGGAAACCTCCGCCAGCCCCTACGAAGACGAACGCACGCAGTCGAGCCTCGCGCTCGACTTCCTGCACGGCAAGTCCACCTACAGCGTCGGCGTGGTGAAGAGCGACGAAAGCGATTACGTGGCCGACACCTGGTACGCGAACGTCAGCCACGACATGTTCGGCGACCTCACCACCATTTCTTTCGGCTTCAAGAACGGGCAGAACGAAGTGTTCCGCAACGTGAAGATCGACGGCGTGAAGGTCAACGACCCCAATTTCGCCGACGAGATGGAGTCGAAGAGCTTCAACGTCTCCGTTTCGCAGATCATCACCAAGAACCTGGTCATGATCGGCCAGTACGAGGTGATCACCGACGAAGGCTTCCTGCGCAGCCCCTATCGCTCGGTGCGCTTCTTCATCGACCCGTTCACCCAGGGCCAGCAGTCCGAGATCTACCCGAACACGCGCTCGAGCAACGCCGCGTCGGTACGCGCCAAATATTTCCTGCCTTATCGCGCCGCCGTCGACGCCATGTACCGCTTCTACACCGACACCTGGGGCGTCCTCGGCCATACCGGCGAACTCGGCTACGTGCATCCGCTGCCCAACCACTGGATCTTCGAAGGCCGCGTGCGTTACTACGCGCAGACCAGTCCCGCCGACTTCTACCAGGACATCTTCCCGCGCGCCGACTACGCCAACTTCATGGCGCGCGACAAAGAGCTTGCGACCTACGACGCGATCACCGCCGGCGTCTCGGCTACCTACGAATTCAAGATCGACCGGTTCCCGTGGCTGGCCAAGGGCGCGCTGAACCTGCGCTACGATTACATGACGGTGAACTACGATGACTTCCGCGATGCGCGCTACAGCCTCGGAAGTTTCGGCACGTTGCCCGATGAGCCGCTGCAGCCGGGCACTGAGCCGCTGTACAAGTTGAACGCCAACATCATCCAGTTCTACATCTCCGCGTTCTTCTGATTGGGGGCAGCCCCCTTTTCCCGGCAAAAGGGTCAGGCGTCGCCAGCCGGACGCATGAGCGTTTCTGACATCCATCGCGCGTCGGATTCCTCCGACATGCGTCGCTCACCGAGCGCCTAGCAAGAATTTCCCGCTCGCTTTTCATAAGTGAACCTGCGACTCCGCGCCCCGCCCGCTTCCCGCGGGCTTTCGCGCACTTAGACAATTCGCTAATGGACTTCGCGCCGGAAAGGCCGCGCTCCCCGAGCGTGCGAGCGCAACCACTGGTTTTCCCGCGTTGACCCTCGCGCAGGACAGGCGTATTCCTGCGTTTCACGCAATCTTCCGTGCGTGTCGTAGATAGAGGGGACATAACGGACTTTTCTCCTTCGCGTCCGGCGCCCGGCGTCGGCGCTTTGCTGCGCCTTGGCCAGTCAGGAATGAAATGACGAGAACCAGGATGGCGTTGATTGCGGTGGCCTGCATAACAGCGGGCGCCACAGTGAATGTCGCCACGGATGGCGGCGGGCCTCCGCGCGTAGGGACGCGCGCGGAGGCTCCGCCTTACGCAGCGCCGGTGGCGGCTGCGCCATCCCGCCCTGCACGCTCAATGTCATCGTTGCAGTTGCCGAGATCTTCGCCCGCGCGCATCGAAGACTTCGAACGCGAGCAGCTCCCGGAAGTGGTCGGACAAGATCCGGAAGCCGCCGCGCGTTTCGCCGAAATGCAGACCGAATCCGAATTGCGCAAGCTGGCCATTCGCCAGGTGGCGCAGCTCTGGGGTGCGCTGGATGCCAACCGCGCGGTCAATTGGGCCCGCACGCTTCCCGATGCGGCCGAACGCGACGCGGCGTTCATCGACATCGCCAATGGACTTTCGAGCGTCGATCCGGGCCGAGGTGTCGAACTGCGCGAGCAATTCGTTGCCGCGACCCGGCCCGACAGCGCGCTCAACAATCTCGTGCAGCAATGGGCAGGCTACGACTTCGACGCAGCACTGGCCTGGACGAATGCGCGCGCGCCCGGCGCGCAACGCGACGACCTGATGCAGCGACTCATCTACGTGCGGGCCGCCGCGGGCAAGCCGGCCGACGCTGCCCGCCTCGTGACCGAGTCGTCGTTGTCAGGCGCGGCGCGAACCGCCGCGATCGCCAGCGTCGCCCGGGAGTGGGCCAGCCGCGACGGCGACGCTGCGCAGGAGTGGATACAGACGCTCGAGCCGGCGACCCTGAACTGACCTCAGTTCTCTTTCGCCTTGCCGAATTGCACGCCACCGTCGTGGGTGATGCTCGGATAGACCTTGCGCAGCTCGATCATCTCCGCGCCCGCCAGCAATACCGGCCCGTAGCCGTGCGCGGCCAGCACGTGCACCGGGCGATACATGTAGAACATCGGATCCCAGCCCACGCCCGTGCCCACGCAGGTGCCTTCCACCTGTCCTTTCGCATTCACCCTGGTTACGACCGCGTTCCAGCCGAGCGACACGGCAGGGCCGAACGCCAGCGGGTCGAGCCAGCCGCGATTGATGCCACGCGCGATCGCAAACACGAACATCGCGCTTGCCGAAGTCTCCTCGTATGACTCACTCCGATCGAGCAGCTGGTGCCAGCGCCCCGCGTGACCCTGCACGGCGGTGAGGCCTGCGGCGTGCGCACGCAGCAGCGCGAGGATGCGGGGGCGCGCCTGATGATCCTCGGGCAGCACCTCTAACAACTCCACCGTCGCCATGATGGCCCAGCCATTGGCGCGCGCCCAGTGAAACGCCGGATGGTGCTTCATGTCCTGCACCCAGGCGTGCATGAACAGCCCCTTGTCCTTGACGAACATGCGATCCGAGAACTGCAGGATCTGTTTCGCCGCGTCGTCGTAATAACGGCGCTCGCCGGTGAGTTTTCCGGCCTGCGCGAGGCAGGGAACGCTCATGTAGAGGTCGTCGAGCCACAACGAATTCGGCAGCGGGCGATTGCGCGCCAGCGTGCCGTCCTTCAGGCGAAACTGGCCGGACGATACGTACTGCACATAGTTGTCGATCCAGGGGCGCAGCTTCCTGTCTCCGAGTCCCGCAAGCTCCGCCTTGATGAGAGCGGCGCACATCGCTCCCGAGTCGTCGAGCCTGCCGGGCAGCAGGATGGATCGCAGACCGAGGCCGTGCTGCGATACCGGGTAGTTAGCATGCGTGGTGCCGGGCGGCAGGTTCTTCTTCGCATGAGCCGCCAGCGTCGCAATGGCGAGGACTCGCTGGTGCGTGTAGTCGCTGTAGCGTTTGTCGCCGGTCACCTGCGCGCTGCGCAACATGCCGGCATAGGTGACTCCCCACTCGTAGGTGAGGATCTGCATGTCGGTGCGCGCCAGCGCCACCCTGGTGGGCAGGTTCGTGAGATCCGTGACGGGCGCCCCCGTCTCCCCGTCTATCACCTGCACCGGAGCGGCCTGGTCCACGTACGCATGCACGCGTTCGAGCGTGGCGCGGATCTGTTCGACGGTGGCGGGCTCATAAGGCGTGGGGTAGTCCACCTTGAGGCGGCCGGAATACACACCGGGGTCCTGCTGCGGCGGTGTATGTATCTGCGTCGGCGTGGATTGCGCGAGAGCCGGATGGGAGCAACACACCGCGGCCGTCAGCGCGAACAGAAGGTAATTCGCGGCGCGAAGCTGCGGGGTCGACGTGTGAGGCATGGAGTTGTTCCTGAAGTTACCGCGATGCAGATCGCGCGGAACAATAGCTTCAAGCAACGTCGCTGCATAGCGCCGCGCGACCCGCTCGCGCGGCGCTAACAATACGCCTCAGTTCAGCTCTTCGGCCTTGCCCGACTGGCAGGCGCTCTGCAGCATTTCCTTTCTGCATGGCATGTCGAACGTGCCTTCGATGTGCATCGGGCGGCTGCCCATGAGGATTTCATTGCCGTCGATGACGAATGAACCGGAGGCGCCGTTCATGTCGAAGCGGTCGAGCTTCAGCGTGCCACTGGTGGCCTGGAACATGCTGTCGCCGAAACCCATGAAACCAACGATGAACTCGCCGGGCTTGTTCTTCGCGGGACTCGCCTTGGGGGCGATCTTGTAGATGCCGGGCTGCAGCGGCACCTCTTCCGGTGAGGAGTCGAACGCCGTGATATCGAACTTGATCGACGGTTTCACATCGTCGTCGTTGCCGCAGACCAGGTCGAGCGGGATGGCAGTGCCCATCTCGCGTGCGGTCTTTTTTTCCGCCTCGTCGCCCCAGTGCGCCGATCGCACGTTACTCGGGTTCTGGCCCGCCGTCTGGATATGTGCGGGATTCCATTTCGTTTCCCATTCGTGCGCTTCGGGAAGAGTCATCCTGATCTTGCAGGCGTCCAGCAGCGCGAGAGTGGGCGCTGCGGCCTCGGTGCCTTGCGCCTCTTCCGCGGGTGGCTCCGCCGCTTCCGGCGTTTCGGTGTTCGGTTTGCAGGCGCAAAGCGTGGCGGTCGCCGCCAGCACTGCGGCGAAAAGACTGATACGGATCATTCGAGACCTCTGGGTTAAGGCGCACTCCCTTGTGCGCGCGGCGAATGCTCCCACTCCACGGGAGTCAGCACCAATGTCGGTAGCTAGCGACGTATTCGCTAGTTAGAGGCGGTCTCACTGCCCGGGCGGCGCCAGTCCCCGTGAATAAGTCACCTTGCCATCGGGAGCCACGGTGACCGCGTCCACGTCCGGCAGCGTGTTGATGAACGCGATGCCCTCTTCCGCACCCATGATGAAGACGCTCTTGGTCAGTGCGTCGGTACGCGTGGCCGTGCCGCTGATGATCGTCACGCTGCGCACCTTGCGCGCCGAGTCCCCGGTTTTCGGATCGATGATGTGGTGGAACCGCTTGCCGTCTTCATCGAAGTAGCGCTCGTAGTCGCCCGAGGTCGAGAAGGCGGTGTCCGACAGCGGCAGCCGCAGGAACACCTTGCCTGCGTGGTCGGGATCGCGCACGCCGACTACCCAGGGCTTGCCGAAACGATCGCCGATGATGCGCGTGTCCCCTCCGGCGTTGACCATGGCGCGCGTGATGCCTTGCTTCTGCAGGATCTCGATGCCGCGATCGACCGAGTAACCCTTGGCGATGCCGCCGAGGTCGATTCGCATGCCGGGACGCGTGAAGAAC
>DASQJS010000177.1:0-4763 GCA_035630995.1 Steroidobacteraceae bacterium
AATCTTTTTCGATGTTCGCAAACGTGCGTTCGGCGCGCTGTGCGAGGTCGTTGAGAATCTTGAGCGCTTGCGCCACGCGCGCATCGCCATTCGCCGCCAGCGCCTGCATGCCCGCCAGCAATTCGCGCAGCCGCTCGAGAAAGAACTTTCCGGCACTGATGCCGGGGGGCAGTGGCGCGGCATCGCGCAGCGCCGTGAATGACATGCCGCCGTTGCAGTCCAGATTCGACGGGCCCGCGGGCAGCCGCGCGGCGCGCTCGGCGAGCGGCGACATGACGCGCATGAGGCCCAGGCCCAGGTCCACGCACAATGCCTTAGCGGGATGCGGGCGCGGCAACAGATACGAATGCGAAATCAGCCGCAGCATCAGCATGTACGCGGTGTTGGCGAGATCGACCGTGGCCGCGGTTTCTTCGTGCTCGAGCCACACGCGCGCGCCCGCGCGTACCGGCCGGCGCAGCACGGGATTCACGGCCGCCGGAAACGCAGGCCGGAAATCCGGATTCTTCGCGCGCAGCGCTTTCAATTCTTCGCGGATGGACTTGAAGCGGCAGTAGTGCGAGTCCGCGTTCTCCGTGGAGGCTCCTTCGCCCTGGCTGACAATTGCGTCGAACGCCTTGAGCGCGGTGATCGAACAGATGACCGGGTCGCAGCCCTGGAAGTCGATTTCCTTTCGCGACAGCTGCAGGTTTCGGTCGCCGCAGAACGCCTCTTTCTCGCCGACGCGTGCGACAAAAGCCCTCACGTTGCCTGACAGGGTTTCGTAGAACGCGCCGACGGTGTCGTAGTCGATGGGCATCGGCGTGACACGCGGCCGCGAATCGCCGCGCGTAAATTTGAAGTCCGCTTCGAAGCCCGCGCCGTCGGGTTCAGCCGAGCCCAGCGGCCGTTCGAGGTAGATGAAGTGCTGCAGCACCTCTTCGCTGAACGGCGCCAGTCTAACTACTACATTGGCGGGCAGGCCGCCCGGGTCGAGCGGAAAATTCAACCGTCCGAATCGCGGGCTGCCGCCAAGCGCGGCCGTGATGTTCCACACCGCCGTGAGATGCCCCATCTCCTCGATGGCCACCTTGAGAATCGCGCGGCGCCAGCGCGCGGTGGCGTCGGCTTCTTCCGCACTCAATCCTTCCTCAGTGCCGCTGCGCAGGCTGAATGCCGCGTACAGGTACGTGCACATGAGGTTGTGCTCGAGCTCGGCCGCCTCGTACAGCTGGTGTATGAGCGCCTCGCGGGAAATTCGTGATTCATTCATGATTTCGAGAGCGTACTGGCCCAGTACCGAAGAGGGAAGTCGTCGCACGAACCCCGATGCCATCGTCTTCGACTCGTGGCCACCGGTTTTGTGGCAAGAAGGGGGCATGGACAAGGCGAACCGCGTGGCTATCGAGCGCCCCGCGTACGCCGGGATGCGCATTGACGCAAAAGAGGGCATTCGCGTGATCGATGTGGCGCTCCAGTGCATCGCACCCGGCGTGCCTGGGATGCGCTTCCCCTCGGGTCATTTGCCGCGACCGGTGCGGGGACCGCGCGGGCGATCCTTTACCGCAAACTGACGGGCCGCGGAATACGTATCGAACGCGAAACCTGTGCTTTCGCCGGGGTTGTTTGTCCTGCGCCTCTCTTGCCCGGCAGCCCTTACGTATGAGCTCATCACAATCAACCACGGGGCGCGCACCGATATTAGTTAGACATGTAGTGCCAGCGCCGGCGCAGGAGTACGCTTCACCGACAGAATCAGAATTCGCCGCCATGCAGGACGGGAGATCATCGCATGGGCATCAATCGCGACCTTCGGCCGCTGCGCAACCTCGGCTACGCATTCGCGTTGTTCGCGACGTGCGCGGCCATCGTGCTTGCTGCACCCGCACACCAGTCGCCAACTCTGCATACGGCCTTCGATGGCGGCATCTTCGTGCTGACCGGCGTGCTGGCCCTGCTGATCCTCGACATGGCATGGCGGGCGAACGACGGATTCGCGAAACTCCTGGCCGTCGCGTTCGCGATCGCCGCCGCGTTCGAGCTCGTCCACGTGGCCGCGGCAGTCGAATATTCGGCAAATCCCGACGAAGTTGCGGCAATCGCCGCCAGGCTTCGACCTTCGACATGGCCGCCCGCCACTTATGCGCTGCCACTCGGGTTGATCGCCGCGTTCGTGCTGCGCACGCGGGCCGGACGAACGGATCTCGTACTGGCGGCCGGCTTGTCGGCAGCCGGGCTGGCGCTGGCCGTGATCTTCAATTTCATCCCGCCCTACGCACCGCCTGGCCTGTTTGGCATGACCCGGCCGTCGCTCGTGCTGGTGCCGATGATGTGGATCATCGTGTTACTGCTCTACTGGCCGCTTCGCGTGCACGAACGCCTCGCGCGCTACATCGCACTGTTTTCGATTCTCGCAATCGTCAGCAATGTCGCGATGCTCTACTCGGCTTATCCCGCGGACGACCCCGCATTGCTCGCGCACGCCGGGAAATTCGCCAACCGCATGTTCCTGCTGTTCACGCTGATGCAGATCGGGACGCTCGAAACCGCGCGAAGGATTCAGGGTGAGCGCGATCTCACGCGTCTCAACGATGCGCTCGAGGACCGCGTCCACGACAGAACCGTCGACCTTCAGGCGGCCAATTTGGCGCTTCGATCCGAAGCCGAGACGCGCGCGAACGCGGAAGCCAAGGCACTTGCGCAGTTGCGGCGCCTGCGGCTGCTTCAGCAGATCACGCACGCCATCGCCGAGCGGCAGGATCTCCGCAGCATTTTCCAGGTCGTCGTGAGCAGCCTCGAGGACCACCTGAAAGTGGAATTCACGCTGTTCTGCAACTACGACGCCGTCGACAAACAACTGTCGGTGGCGCAGGTCGGCCCGAAGAGCACGTTCATCGCACAGCAGCTCGGGCTCTGCGAGGGTGCGAAAGTCGAGATCGGCAGCAATGGCCTGAGCGAATGCGTGCGTGGCCGCCTCGTCTATGAAGCAGACTTGTCGCTGCTCGACTTCCAGTTCTCGCAGCGGCTCGCCGCTGCCGGCCTCAGGTCGCTCGTGGCGGTTCCGCTGGTCGTGGAGCAACGCAGCGGAGTCTTCGGGGTACTGATCGTCGCGCGGAACGAGCCCGCAGGTTTCGGCAGCGATGATTGCGAATTCCTCGCCCAGCTCGGCGAGAACGTCGCGCTCGCGAGCAACCAGACGCAACTGAACGTTGCGCTCCAGCATGCGTACGACGAGCTGCGCAGCACGCAGCATGCCATCATGCAGCAGGAGCGCCTTCGCGCGCTCGGGCAGATGGCGAGCGGAATCGCGCACGACATCAACAACGCCATCTCCCCCGCGACACTCTACCTCGATTCGATCCTGGTTCGAGACACGCTGCTCGAGCCGGGGACGCGCCGGAAACTCGAAACGATCCAGCGCGCCATCGGAGACGTGGCGCAGACCGTGGCCCGGATGGGCGAGTTCTATCGCCAGCGCGACGCCCAGCTGAAGCCGACACCCGTCAACATCAATGTGGTCCTGGCGCAGGTGCCCGAGCTCACGCGTGCGCGCTGGAGCGACGTCGCATTGGCGGCGGGCACCTCTATCAAACTGAAGGTCGAGGTGGCGCCCGATGCGCCGACGATCATGGCCATCGAAAGCGAGATTCGCGAAGCACTGATCAATCTCGTGTTCAACGCCGCCGACGCATTGAAAACCGGAGGCACTATCATCCTGCGCGCGAGGCGCGCGTCTGCGAACCCGCATTCCGGTCCGCAGCGCGTGGTTGTCGAAGTTTGCGACGACGGCATGGGCATGGATGACGAGGTCCGCAGCCGCTGCCTCGAGCCCTTCTTCACCACGAAGGGCGAGCGCGGCACCGGCCTCGGTCTGGCGATGGTCTATGGAATCGCGCAGCGCCATCGCGCCGAGCTGCAAATAGACAGTGAGTCCGGCAAGGGAACAACCGTTCGCCTGATTTTTCCGGACGATGAAGTGATGGAGCATGTCGAGCGCGAGCGAAGTGTCGCGGCCGATGCCCCGAAGCTCAAGATTCTGCTCATCGACGACGATCCGCTGATCCTGCATTCACTCCGCGACGCGCTCGCATACGAAGGCCATAACGTGGCCTGCGCAAATAGCGGGCAAACCGGAATCGACATGTTCAATGGCGCTCACGATCGCAAGGAGCCGTTTGCCGCCGTCATCACCGATCTCGGCATGCCGCACATGGATGGGAGGCAGGTTGCGGCGGCGATCAAGGCGATATCCGGGAGCACACGAGTGATCATGCTTACCGGGTGGGGGCAACGGCTGGCGGAAAACGGCGAAACGGCCGGGCGGGCGGACACGATTCTCAGCAAACCACCCAACATGTGGGACCTGCGCGATGCGCTCTACGATGTTGTCCGCGCGTCCGTGCAGGAGCCCCTCAAGGCCAGAACTGTTCCTCTCGATCGTGTGGGCTGAAAAGCCAGGCAAGAACGGCGGAAACAAGTTGCCCGGCCGGCGCGGTGAGCCGGCAGACGTTCACTCCGGGGGCTTCGCGCCCCAGAGAATCGCGACCCCGGCCACCGCCGACAGCACCGACGCCGCGAACACCGCAATCTTCGCCGCGGCAAAATCGTCCATCACCGGGAACGCCTCGCCGGCGATGAACAGTGACATCGTGAATCCGATGCCCGCCAGCGCACCGGCGCCGGCCAGTTGCCGCCAGGAGTACGCCGCAGGCTTCTCGGCGATGCCCAACTTCACCGCCAGCCACGACGCCAGAATGAACCCGACAGGTTTTCCAATGGCGAGA